>CAWVFN010000053.1:0-37966 GCA_963928475.1 Bacillota bacterium | reverse complement strand
AAATCAACCAACCTTATCCCAAAAGACAAGAAATGTCCTCTTTAAAGCCGGGTGTAAAAAAATATGAAAAAGTAAAACTTAACAAAGCCGGATAATAAATATAACTTAAAGCAGAAAAATAGAGATAAAGCAACTGTTAACCCATGACTTAACGCCTAAAATACGACAAAATCTACCTGCAAAAACAGCGGCTGCCCATTTACAGACAGCCGCTGAGAATATCCAATATTAAAATGAACGAAAAGCAACACAAGATAGCTTTAACTGCGCTACGGCTAAAATATGACCATCTTAGCTAATCAAAATCACTGTCACTGCCCATGCTCTTAAAGATCTGAACCCTGAGTATGTATACAATGAAAAAAGGAATCAAAACCGATAATAGCTTGCTGACAATAAAAGAAAGCTGAGAGCCAATACAATTATAAAGCCAATGATAAGAATAGTAAATTATAATGTTGCCAATAATTAGACCGAACAAAAAAGTAGAAAGATAAATAACAAAACCTATGGCTCCGTATTCCGTATTAAATACTGAACGGGAAGCTAAAATATAATGGAGAAAAAAGCCGCTTAAAGCCCCTATGGTATTGGCCACTACTAAATTTTTTCCCACTAAAAAGGTCATAACCCAGACCAGGGAAAAATCCAGCGCCGTGGACATGAGGGAATAAACAGTATATCGCGGCAGTTTACCTAATTTATTTTTATTATATATCAGGTTAAATCTCATATTTCTTTTCTTCTCTATTTTTTACAGCAGTTTTTCATTTCTCTTTCTACTGCTATAGCATACCTAAAACAAGGCCGCTTGTCAAATAAAATACCAGACTGTAACAGCGTCACTATTGACAGCTCCGGCTTTAACTGATATCTTCTATGTAATCACTGCAAAGGGAGATAAAAATGTTCACACGTTATAAAAAAGGCTACCGCCCCCGCCGGACCTGGCATCTGTGGCTAATCCTAATATTATCATTAGGTATCATCTTTTTCAGCGGCTTTAAAATATATCAGGGCACCAAAGAATACAGTCAAGGCGATGAGGTCTACCAGAAAATAGAAGCTGCCGCTGATCATAACGGCGATATTGATTTTGCGGCTTTAAAAGCTATAAATCCAGATATCAAAGGCTGGCTGGCTAATGAGTCCCTCAATATCAATTATCCGATAGTACAGGGAGAAGACAACAGCTATTACCTAACCCATCTCTTCGATAAAACCGTGAATAAAATGGGTACTATTTATCTGGATTACCGCAACAAAGGTGATTTCAGCGATAAAAATACCATAATATACGGACATAATATGAAAAACGGCGCTATCTTCGCTATGCTGCCCAACTACGCCGAGGAAGGCTTTTATAAGGAACATCCCACTATCGACCTGAGTACGCCGGAACAGGACTATACCGTGGCCTTGTTCAGCGGCTATATTGTGGAATCCCAAAAATTCGAGGCCATTACCTCATTCAGCAGTGATGTGGAATTTATCAACTATACCAACGAGACAATAAAATCATCTCTCTTCCACTCAGAGGTAATAGTAAAGCCCTCAGACAGATTGGTGACCTTCTATACCTGCACCTACGACTACGATAATGCCAGATTTATCCTGACAGGAGTTTTAAAAGAAAAATAAAAAGCTTTTGGCGAAAATAACCGCTGTATCCATCCTTTCAGACAACTGAAAGATACAAGCAAAACATTAGTCCACAGTTACATCAGCAAATTGGCCCTCGATGGACTCAGCCAATGCCTGAGGCGAACACTTTATCTGAGAACCTAAACGTCCGCCGCTGACATAAAAAAACGGCAGCTCTTTAGCGGCAGTATGGATCACTGTTTGAAAACTCTTTTTCATGCCTAAAGGACTGCAACCACCCCGGACATAACCAGTTACTTTAGTAATCTCTTTAACCGGCAGCATTTCTATGGACTTCTCTCCTACAGATTTGGCGGCTTTCTTAAGATCAAGTTCAGCGGCAACAGGAATAACAAAAACATAATGCTCACCGGTTTTGCCTGTAGTAACTAAAGTCTTATATGTCTCTTCCTGAGGAATACCCAGCTTAACCGCTAACTGTATACCGTCCACAAATTCATCGCACTCATAGGTGACCATCTCATAGGTCACCTTGTTTTTGTCCAGAAAACGCATAGCGTTAGTTTTTATTTCCTTTTTTTTGGCCATAAAATCACATCCTATATTCAAACTAAAAAATGTAAAAATTTTACACCGAGAGATAAAATCATCATTTGCTTTTATCTCCGAAAAAGTATATAATTATTCTATAAATTAATTGAGAGATACGCTATTTAATATAAAGGAGCTGTGAAAATGAAGGTAGAAGTAATCAACGGAACCCTGGAACAAAAAGAAATAGACGCCTACGTCGCCTATGCCCTGGAAAAATATGACCCAGAAGAGATAAAATCCTTAGACATAGAGGTAGACGGCGACTATGTCAATTTAAGCTACGTCCTGGAGGACGTGCCCTTCCAGAGAATACGGCGGATCACCGGCTATCTGGTAGGAGATATGCACCATTGGAACAACGCCAAACGAGCTGAAGAACGAGATAGAGTGCCCCACGCTTAATTATAATACATAATCATAAAAAAACTCAAGCCGCCTTGCTGTTACAGTACGGCGGCTTACTTATTTATTTAACAATCACGCCGGCGCAGCCTCTTTCTGATCAAACGGATCAAAAAGATAAGAACAACAATAATGAAAACTACGATCAGAGCAAAAATTACCATCACTTTACTGGGCTGAGATAATATTGCCCCCAAACTATTATCAGCTATCTCCGTCTTCCTGCCCTGGGGACTTGCATAAACAGCAGGAAGCTGAGAAATACCAGCCTCATTCTCACTAAAAGAAGACATATACCCAGCTAAAGAAACCCAGGCCTTTACCTCGGCTCCTTCCTGGTCACGAATAATGTGATCCTCAAAATCTGTAATCACTTCACCTTCCGCGTCCTTAGGAACTAAAGACAGCAAACCAAAGGAAAGATCCTGTACCGTACCTAACATCTGAGCTGAATAAAGGTCTGCTACCACCCGATAAAGCTTGTCATCATCTATGGCGATAGCTGCCTCATCCTCGGACAGCAGCGTAACATCGGTAACCCTGCTGAGGAAAAAACGATAGGGATTATATGTAAACCTTAAGCCGGATATATAAAGCTGAGCCTCAGCCATAAGAGATGATACTGAAGCGTCAATCTCACAAACCGCAGCCAGCTCTTTGCCGGTAAGATAAACGCTGACTAAAGGATAACCTGTCTTGCCGTCAGGACCTGTTCCTAAAGAGCTGACATTAAAAATCTGGGAAACCGTAATATCACCCCGGCTGAAAGACCCCCTTATAACACCGGAAGGTACTACCGCCACATCTACCTGACGATAGCTATCACCTTCTGCCTGAGCTACACCATAAATATAACTGTCAGCTATCAAATCACCTAAAGTATCCTCCTCATGCTCCTGAGCAAACTCCTCTATGGGTGTAAAATCAAAAGCAGAAAAAGCTATCACATCATCAAAGCCGTAGCCGTAAGCGGCTAAATACTTAGTCTGTACCAGCTCTTTAAATACCTCTATCTCCTCTAAAATAGACGGATCCTCCGGCAGGGAATTGTCAAGTGGGATCAAACGGTAATCTGTTACCTCATTATCTTCTAAAGAAAATGTCAGACTGCCTAAATTATTTGTATATTCCCCAGCAGAAACTATAAGAGTATCCCCTACCCTTATGGGCTCCGCCAAAGCTGTATGACTATGACCGCTGACTATAACATCTATATCAGTAACAGCCTCAGCTAACTGCTCATCCTCACTTTCAGCCTTATCCTCAGAAGTGCCGCTGTGGGATAAACAAATAATTACCGCCTCCGGTGCCTCCTCCTTAATTTCCGCCACTACAGACTCTGCTATCTCTATAGGATCAGAAAACAACAAGCCGCTTAAGGGAGCGTATTCTACCGCCTGCTGACCAATGATACCAAAAATACCTACCTGTACCCCATCTTTCTCGATTATCTCATAAGGCTTGGAGTCTACCGCGTCTAAAGCACCAATCAGTTCCCCGGCAGCAGGAGCTAAATCACTATCATTTAAAGTAGCTTCCCAGTCTATATTGGCTGTAAGGAGCATGGGCAAAGGAGACTCACTTTCAGCCGCCGCATAAAGCATATCAGTTAAACCCTGGGTACGATAATCAAACTCATGGTTACCTAAAGTAGTATAATCATAACCTAATATGCCCAGCATACGCAGTTCGGCAGCATCTGTAGTATATATGGTCTGAAATAAAGTGCCCATGGAAAAATCACCAGCGTCTACCAGAAGAGCCTGGGGATACTTTTCCTTCTCTCTGTCTATGGCAGTCTTTAAACGGCTGTAACCACCAGTAGACTCCTGATTGCCGCCATAATTAGTAGTCTCCGACAATAAATGAGAATGAGTGTCATGGGTAAATAAAACAGTAAAATCAGCCGCCCATAAACAAGAAGGCATCAGCAATAACACAATAATGACACTTACAAAGCCTACAATACACTTTTTCATCTTTTTACCTTCCCTGACAATTTGCTCTATTTTAAGCCTGAATACCAGCTCTGCTTACAATATTATCGACAAAAGAATTTCTTTAAACTATCCTGTAAATTAAAAATTATTAATATCCAAAAATATTGGAAAAGTTTTTTACTCACAGCAAAAAAATGACAGTACAATAGCAATAAATTGCTAAGCAGCACTGTAAAGCGCATATATTAGAAATTATTACCATTTCCTGCTCCGCTTTAAAGCTTGCCAATCACTTTGCCTGCCACAAATATACTGTTATAATTCTCTAATGCAATAGGAGGATAATTATTATTATAAGAAAGGAGTTTCCCCTTTCCCAACTCCTTAATATAGCTTTTTCCGTTGAGAACAAAAAGACCTACTTCCCCAAGATGAATCTGGCATTTTTTAACCATCACTATACTTCCGTTTTTATACTCAGGTTCCATGCTATCATCTGAAATCCGCACACAAAAATCGGCATTTCTATTTATGGGAGTATCGGGTACTTGTATCAATGTTCTATACTCACCTTCTAAAGGTGTTGCAATATCCTCAGCAGTCTGGAAATCATACAAATCCATGTGGATTATATCATTTTCTTCAGTCTTATCAATACTGTTTAACTCTTCAAGAACAAAATTTACTATCTTTTTGCCATGCTCATCAAGGTTACGGTATTTCTTTATTATGTGGGTCATTTCCCATGGCGTGGCAGCATAGTCTAAGTTTATGCTGTCCGCATAATCTTGAAATAAATAATTAGCATCAACCTCTAAGGCGCTAAGCAACGCACACAAAACAGGCCCCTTCGGATGGCTTGTTTCGTTTTCATAATTGGTAATGGCAGATGCCGTTGTACCTACAATTTTTCCAAGCTCTCGCTGTGTTAATCCCTTCGATTTTCTAGCTTCTTTAATACGTTTTCCAATTCCCATCTTACAACACCCCTGTTCCGGTAAATATGTTGCTGTTTTATCAAACTAATAACGCGCGCCGCTTTGCCGATTAAACTAATATGCTCTAATCTCTCTTGGCTAATCTCTAATTCCAGACAATTCTGGTTCCTCACCGGGAAGACAACTGCATCACCATATTTATAAAATCTCTTTATTGCAGACTCAGCGTCTGTAAAAACAAGGACGATTTTCCCTTTTTCTATAATGGGCTGTTTCTTTGCATATCCCTGAGTTTAACATACTGTTATCTTTACTTTTTAATGTAAAGCCATATTTGACATAACTTGTTACATCTATAATATCTTTCTGTATTTTCTTCCGCTAAAATCCTGTAAATGACTACACTCAAAATAAAAGACTCTCTATTTTTGCCAGGGATTCAATATTGAAAATTTGAAAATATCAAATTTTTCTTAACATCCTATTTATGAACAGAAAAATATCGAAAAGCTTTAGACAACATAACTGCAAAGGGATATTAATAATATCACCTTTTTCACGTTTTTACAAGGAATATTTCATCATAGTAGCCATATTCGCTAATTACTGAATGCTTATATTGAATTAATACCTTCTTACCTTTAGCTTGCCATATCTTTGAGCAGTCTTTGCTAACACCTCATGCGCATATAGTATATCTCCTGGTAATTAAAATACGCAAAGTCCCCATAGATATCCGCGTATTTGGGTTAATACTACTTCAGGGTCAAATTATAGTTACATCCCAAATATATTATAAAATAAAATCTTAAAAACATCAAACTAATAGAAATGTCAGAATATAATAAAAAATTTTTCAGTACTTCAATGGGCTTAAAAGTTAATGACAAACGTCTTTGCCGTTAAAAAAGTAAAAAATACTAAAATATACTATGTAATTATATATTTAAAGCTTGAAAACTCATAGTTGGTTTTGTGACTATACTCGGTAAATACCAATCCATTAAAATAATAAGTACATACTCAAGGATTGCAAAGATACTATATGATAAAAAGCCAGCCAGTAAATGAAATATAAAACATGAGTTGTTTTAAAAAGATAAAGCATTCCTTTCTTTATAAATTTTAAGAACTAAAAAACCACGGCTTTTATTGTCTTAAAATAAATAGCAACAGAGAAAAAAATATGGTATAATATTTTAGTAGAAGGAGAATAAATTTTGCTTTTATCTAAAAGACTTACAGCTGTAGCGGCTCTGGTTCCGCCTTGCCGCGTTTTAGCCGATATCGGTGCTGACCGGGGAGAATTATCCTACTATTTAATGGAAAAATCCCTGGTAAACAAAATTATATTAAGTGATGTTTCACCCAACTCCCTGGCCAGAGCCAAAGAGTTATTCCAGGGTACACCCTTTGAGCAGCAATGCGACTTCCGTCAGGGAGACGGCTTTAAGATACTGTCACCGGGAGAAGCGGAAACCGCTGTTTTAGCCGGGATGGGAGGATATACCATTACCAAAATCCTGGAACAAGGCAAAGACGTGGTTAAAGCCTTAAATACCATTGTAGTACAGGCTATGGGAAATTCACCTCAGGCAAGACTCTGGTTCCAGAATAATGGTTTAAAAATTACCGGAGAAAAATTAGTTTGGGAAGATAAGCATTACTATACTATCATCCAGGCTCAACCCGGAGCTATGTCCCTCAATATACAGGAATTATATGCCGGCCCCCTTTTATTGGCGGAAAAAAATCCCCTTTTAAGGGAGCTGATATTTAAGGAAAAGCAGGAAAAAGAAAATATCCTCAGGGACTTAAAAAATAATGACGCCGGAGTAAAACGTCAGGAAATCCTCAATGGGGAGATAAATTTTCTTAAGGATATATTGACTCATCTATAAATCTAAAAAGGGGGTTAATTTATGATTTTAAAAAATTTTTTGCGGGAATTAGACAGGATATGCCCCTTTAATTACCAAGAAGATTTTGACAACAGCGGCTTACAGGTGGGAGATGAAAACAGTCAGTGCCAAAGCCTCCTGCTGGCCTTTGACTTTACTGAAGAAGTGCTGGAAGAGGCGATAAAGAAACATAATGATACTATCATTACCCATCATCCCTTTTTATTCAACGCCATTAAACAAGTACATACCCAAAACTGGCAAGGGAAAATGATCTATAAATTGATAAAAAATAATATCGCTCTTGTCGCCCTCCATACAAATCTCGACAAAATAGATTATGGCGTTAACATGAAATTAGCCGCGGATATCGGTCTGATAAAAACGGAAGTACTGCTGCCGGAGGAAAGTGGCTGCGGCCTGGGAGCTATAGGTGACTTGCCCTCACCTCTGCCTTTGGCTGATCTAATACCCCTGATAAAGGAAAAGCTGGGACAACCCTGTCTGAAATTTACCGGCAATAAAGATAAAATCATAAAAAGAGTAGCCATGGTCGGCGGCGCCGGCGCTGAATTCTTGGATACAGCCCAGGAAAAAGGCGCTGATCTCTACTTGAGCAGTGATTTTAAATATCATGATGCCCAAAAATCACAAAATATAGAGATGCCTATAATAGACGCGGGACATTTCGGCACTGAAGCCGGTGTAATACCGGCTCTGGCTGAAAAACTAAAAATTGAATTCCCGGAACTTAACATACAGGTCAGCGAAAATATGAAGGACTACTGGCAATATATATAAAGAGGACAGACAGGTATTATCAAATACATTTGCATAAATTTCTTGACATCAGCCTCAGCACTGTTTTTACAATACAACGTAATAATACAGGAGGTAAATATGGCTAATATCTATGAATATCAGGAAATGCTCTGTAAAAAAGAAGAATTAGAACAGGAAATAACAACGTTGGCTCAGAACAGCGATTTACCGGCACTGCGTCATGATTTTCGCATAGAACAAAAACGACTCGCCGCCTTGGGCGAAAAAATCAAGGAACTTAATGCCACGGAAAAAAGAAAAAAGCAGGAAATACAGGCAAAAACAGAACAAGCCGCAAATACAGAAAAACAAATTTATGACGGCTCCGTGACCAATCCCAGAGAAATCCAGGCTCTCCAGGGGAAATATGAGGAACTAAAAAATCAGATTCATAAAGGTCGCAAAGAAATAAAAGAACTGGAAAAAATTATAACAAAAGAAAAAAATGAACTGAATCAAATCGCTAAAAATTTAAAACAACTGCAAAGTCAATTTCATAGCTCACAAGAAAATTTAAAAAAAGCACATGAATCCCTAAAAGAAAAAGTGGAAATCTGCGCTAAAGAATTGGAAACTATGACTGCGGATATAAATAAAGAAGTACTAAGCTGCTTTCTCAGCCGCCGTCACAGCGCCGGCGGCAGACTTTACGCCGTAGTAAAACCAGGCGGCAGCTGCAGCGTCTGTCACCGTACTTTGACTAAACATACACTGGATCAGCTGGATGCCGGCAAGACTGTCTGCTGCGATAACTGTAATAGATACCTCTGTAAAGAAGACTAATATTGCCTTAATGTAAAAAAAAGAGTATAATATAATACGATAAAACAAAGAGTAAGTTGTTTCATCGCGAAGGGAGTTTTATGACTCCTTTTGAGGAAAGTCCGGGCACCATAGGGCAGGATGCCGGCTAACGGCCGGTAAAGGCGACTTTAAGGATAGTGCCACAGAAATAAACCGCCTCGAGAATTTCCTCTAAGGATAATCCTCCGGGAATATCCCTAAAGGAAATTCTTGAGGTAAGGGTGGAACGGTGCGGTAAGAGCGCACCGGCGGCTTGGTAACAAGCCGGCCAGGTAAACCCCATCCGGTGCAAGATCGAATAGGAAGACGTGGGAGCGGCCCGTTCTGTCTTCGGGTATGATCGCGTGAACTCACCGGCGACGGTGCGTCAAGATAGATGATGAAATAAACAGAACCCGGCTTATAGATTTGCTCTTTGTTTTTTATTATTGACAAATCTATTTAATTTGGTAAAATAATACTATAATTGCATACGGAACGGTGCCACTTTTCGGTTAAAAGGGAAAACGGTTAAAATCCGTTACAGCACCCGCTACTGTGAGAGTTTATGAAATCCCAACTGCCATTGGCGTGCATTTCACGTTGAGAAGGCGGGAAAGTAAGTTTGAGACTCAAGTCAGGAAACCTGCCATATTTTTACCTTGATCTCGGGAGAGAAGGTCTGGGATGTCATTGTTCGCTATCCGCATCCTGTAATGCGGATTTTTTATTTTACCGTCTCCTGTTAATAGGGAGACTATTTTTATTTTAGGAGGAAAAAATGAGCTTATTAAAAGAAACTATCGCCAAGATACAACCCCTTGATAAAGAAGTGGAAAAAGAAGCTAATAAATACATAGACACATTGATAAAACCTATCGGCGCCTTAGGCAGATTAGAGGAAATAGCCGCCCAAATCGCCGGAATTACCGGCAAAATCAAAGGCAATGAAATGAAAAAACGCGGCATTATCGTTATGGCCGCAGATAACGGCATCTGCGATGAAGGCGTTGCTTCCTCGCCCCAGTCAGTCACCACTATCATGACAGGCTGTTTCATCAAAGGCGTTACCGGCATGACAGTAATGGCAGCCGAGGCTAAAGCCGATGTGACTGTAGTGGATATCGGCATTAAAGATGAAATTGATATACCTGGAGTCTTAAACAAAAAAATCGCCAATGGTACCGCTAACTTCGCTAAGGGACCAGCTATGAGCTATGATGACTGCGTAAAAGCCATGGAAATAGGCATCGAAACAGCTAACGGACTGGCGGATGCAGGCTATGACATCATCGGTACCGGAGAAATGGGTATAGGCAACACCAGCTCCAGCAGCTGTGTTTTAGTCTCGCTCACAGATGTGCCTATGGATATAGCCGCTGGCAAAGGCGCCGGTCTAACCGATGAGGCTCATGCCCATAAGAAAAAAGTACTCAGCGACGCTATCGCCCTCAATCAACCCGATCCAAATGACCCCATCGATGTTGTGGCTAAAGTAGGCGGCTTCGATATCGCCGGCATGGCCGGTATCTTCCTGGCCTGCGCCGCTAACCGTATTCCCGTAGTAGTAGACGGTTTTATTTCCGCCGCTGCTGCTTTAGTAGCAGTACGGCTCTGTCCCGCCGCCCGGGATTATATGATAAGCTCCCACTGCTCGGCTGAACCAGGCTTTAACGCCATGATAGAAGCAGCAGGATTAAAACCCATGCTTATGCTTGATATGCGCTTGGGAGAAGGCAGCGGCTGTCCCATCGCCTTCCACGTTGTGGACTGTGCCCTGGCTATGATAAACAATATGGCAACCTTTGAAGAAGCTACCATCAACGATGATTTTCTTGTGGATATCAGGGAGTAAAAAATGAGCAAAGTAATACTAATTACAGGCGGAGCACGCAGCGGCAAAAGCACCTTCGCCGAAGAAACAGCTAAAAAAAAGGGAGAAAAGATTCTCTATGTTGCCACCGCTAAAGCTATCGATGAAGAAATGCAGGACAGAATCAAAAGACACCGGGAACGCAGACCCTCAAATTGGGATACTTTAGAGGCTTATAAGTGCCTCGGCGATATTCTGCCGGAACGCTCCAAAAACTATGACGCTATATTGCTGGACTGTATTACCATTATGTCAACTAATATAATTTTTGATGAGCCTAAAATGCTCCAGGCGGAAATACCTTTTCAGGATATGTTAGAGGCAGAAACAAAGCTGATCCATGAAATAGATCAGTTTATAGCCTCCTTTCAACAGCTTGAGGCTGATCTTATCATGGTAACCAATGAAGTGGGTATGGGACTGGTGCCGGAATATCCCCTCTCCCGCTTCTACCGGGATGCCCTGGGACGAGTCAATCAAAAATTAGGCAAAGCAGCAGATCAGGTATGGCTGGTAGTCTCAGGTATACCGCTGCAGGTAAAGTAATATGAAAAATCTCTATTTAATACGCCACGGCGAAACAGAACTTAATAAAAGCAAGGTCTATTACGGTGCCACCGATTGCTCCCTCACTGAGGAAGGAAGAAAACAAAGCCAACGACTGATCCATATATTTCAGGATACACCAGTGGATATCATCTATACGAGTCCTCTGGAAAGGGCCAGAGAAACAGCGGATATCATCTTTAACACCCAAATAAAACGCGAGAGAGATCAGCGTCTGGCAGAAATGAATTTCGGAGCATGGGAAGGAAAACACTATACCGATCTGAGAGATGATCCTCTTTTCCAAAAATGGCAGGAAGATTGGGAAAAGACCAGAACACCCCAGGGAGAATCCTTTAATGACGTAACTCTAAGAATAGAAGACTTCTGGCAAGATTTGCGCAACAAGCCCCACGACAATATCGCTATAGTGGGACACAATTCACCCTTAACTGTTTTGTTGACCGCCATCTTTTCTCTCCCTCCCGAAAAAAGCTGGCATTTTCGCTTCCTCCAGGGGTATTATACTAAAATCAACTTCGCTGATGATTTCCCTGTATTACTTAACCTCAATAGCTAAAGGGAACTCCTTAAATTAAACCTGCTTCTTAAATATATTGTTTTTTATTATCTTCAATTTGAATAATTTTGACCTAATGGAAAAAAACTAATGACAATAAATTAATTTAGCGCTATAATAATTATCGAAAGTAAAAATTACTACATTACTGTAAATAACTTTTATAGCTAAATAAAGGAGGTAATAAATCAATGAAATATGTATGTGATGTATGCGGCTATGTGTATGACGGAGAAATACCCTTCGAAGAACTACCTGATGATTGGGAATGTCCTGAATGCGGTGTGGGCAAAGACGAATTTTCCCCTATGGACTGAGAGGTGTTTGACACAATGAAAGCGGTAAAAATCAAGGAAAATATTTATTGGGTCGGCGCTGTTGACTGGGACATCAGAAATTTTCATGGCTACCTTACCCAAAGAGGAGCTACCTATAACGCGTACCTGGTAATAGACGAAAAAATTACCCTTATTGATACTGTAAAAGCAGGATTTGAAAAGGAAATTTTAGAACGGGTAAAAAGCGTTGTGCCTTTGGATAAAGTAGATTATCTCATCGTCAACCATATCGAAAAAGATCACAGCGGCGCTTTCCCCAAAGTAAGGGAAGCCTTGAAAAACGCTACCGTGGTTTGTGACGCGAAAGCTCTGGACGGACTCAAAGCTCACTATCATACAGATTACGAAGCGCAAATAGTTAAAACCGGTGATACCCTCAATACCGGCAAATATAACTTCACTTTTGTACAAACACCTATGGTACATTGGCCTGACAGTATGGTCACTTATTTGCCCGAGGAAAAAACTTTATTCCCCAATGACGCTTTTGGACAGCATTTTGCCTCTTCACAGCGTTTCGATAAAGATGTACCGCTGGATCTTCTCATGTATGAAGCCAGTAAATATTACGCTAATATAGTTTTGCCCTTCGGCAAACAAGTACAAAAAGCCCTGGCAACCTTGGGCGGACTGGATATCGACACAATCTGCCCCAGCCATGGATTTATTCTGCAAAAACATATACCTGAATTCCTGGAAGCCTATGGCAGATGGTCCAGTAATACGGTAAAGGAAAAAGCAATCGTCGTTTTCGACTCCATGTGGCATGCCACGGAAAAAATGGCTAAAGCCATCTATACCGCCTTCGAAAACAAGGGAATAGAAGTAAAATACCTTAACCTCAAGGACAATCATCATTCCGACGTTATGGCGGAACTGCTGGAAGCGAAATATATCGCCATTGGCTCGCCTACTCTCAATAACAATATTATGCCATCCGTAGCAGGAATGATCTGCTATATGCAGGGACTTGCTCCGAAAGATCGTATCGGACTGCCCTTTGGCTCCTACGGCTGGAGCGGTCAAAGCGTCGGTATTATCAAAGATGCTATGGAGGCCATGAAATGGCAGGTTATAGATGATCCCGATACTTTCCGCATTGCCTATGAACCTACTGAAGAACAACTAATGGCGGTAACAAAAGCTACAGAAGATGCTATTGCAAAATACAATAATTAAGTATAAAATAAACAATATTTATTAATTCTTTTAATAAAATGTGATTTGAATGGAGGATTTAAAATGAGTGAAAATTTAAAAGGAACCAAAACTGAGGCTAACTTATGGGAAGCTTTCGCCGGCGAATCCCAGGCTAGAAACAAATACACTTACTTCGCCTCTCAGGCTAAAAAAGATGGTTATGAAGAAATCGCAGCTATCTTTTTAGAAACAGCTGACAACGAAAAAGAACATGCTAAACTCTGGTTCAAAGAATTACAGGGTATCGGCACTACCGCCCAGAATCTGGCCGCCGCCGCTGAAGGCGAAAACGGTGAACATACAGAAATGTATCCCAGAATGGCTAAAGAAGCCAAAGAAGAAGGCTTTGACCGTATCGCCATGCTCTTCCAGGGCGTAGCCGCTATTGAAGCTAACCATGAAGCTCGCTACAGATCTTACCTGGCAGCTGTAGAAAACGACACCGTTTTCACTGCTGAAGAAGAAGTCGTCTGGATCTGCCGCAACTGCGGTCATGAATATAAAGGCGTAAAAGCTCCTAAAGTCTGCCCTGTATGTGCCCATCCCCAGGCTTACTTCATGAAAAAGAAATAAGTTTTACTTTATTATACTATAAAAAAGCAGCGGTAAATACCGTTGCTTTTTTTATACTTATATCCGAACAACCACCCCGGACCTTACCTGTAAATAAGGGGTTAAAGCAATATAAAAACTAAAGACAATCAATAACTATTATACCCGCTCAGTAAAACCGCAAATAAATACTTATCTAAAAAATAAGTATTTATTTTTTTCCCTCTTTTTGCTATACTTTTTCTAAAATAGAATTAATCCCTATTTTACGGGAGGCAAAATATGAACGATACCATAAAAAATACTTTAGCCGCTCTGGATAACAGAAACATAAAATACACCATTAAAGAACATGAACCTGTATATACCATGGATGAAATGGTGGTACTGGGTCTTGACCATGACGCTGTGATAACTAAAAATCTTTTTATCCGGGATGATAAAAAACGCAACTATTTTCTAATCGTCCTGACCAAAGAAAAACAGCTTAACTTCAAGGCTCTGCAAAAAACAATGAATTCAAGACCCCTCCGATTCGCCAGCGAAAATGATCTGACAAAATATTTAGGTCTGATTAAAGGCGCTGTCAGCCCCTTAGGTATCCTCAACGATGAAAACCGCACCGTACAAGTATTATTTGACGAGGATCTCAAAAACTGTACTAATCTGGGAGTACATCCTAACGACAATACCGCTACAGTCTATTTGGCCTTCCAGGATCTCTGCGATCTTATCAAGGAACACGGCAATGAAGTAGGCTTTATTACTATAACTAACAGCGATGAAAATTAAAGAACCCAAACTGACCAACAAGCTAACGGCAGCAAAATTAGATGCCTTACTACCTTGCCGGGAAGATGGCGGCTATGACATTAAATGTGTAAAAATCAACAACCAAAGATTTTACCAAGCTGATTTCAACGGTCTGACTTTTCGCAATACAGTCTTGGAGAATTGTGCCTTTATTAACTGCACCTTTTATAAGTGCGGTTTTATTGACATGCTCTGTCAAGGCTGCGATTTTTCCAACAGTGACTTTGAGGAAAGCTATTGGCACCGCTGCCGTATCCAAGATTGTAAAGCTGCGGGAGCAGACTTTAGTTTCAGCTGCGCCCGGGAAGTGGAAGTGCTGGACTCATTATGGGAGTACTCTAACTTCTCTCATGGCAAAGGGGAAAATATAGCCGTGAGAAAATGCTCCTACAATAATGCCCGACTCGATGAAATGAAGTTAAAGGGAATAGATTTAGAGGAATGTTCTCTCATCAGTACCAATTTCTTTCACACCTCCCTCAAGGATCTTGATTTTTCCTCCTCCGCCATAGGAAACTGGCTCATATCAGAGGGAAAAGACGAAATTAAAGGAGCCTCCTTTTCAACTTCTCAAGCCCTGGCTTTAGCCGGGCTTTTAGGAATAATCATAAAACCCTAAACTATAACACAAAAAAGGAGAAGCCCTAAACCACAAGTTCATGGCTTCTCCTTTTCTTTACACGAGAAATAAAAATCTAAACCAATTCCAGCATTCCGGCAGTGACCTTCTCACCAGGAGGTACGATGACAAAATTATTGTCAAAATCAAGATGCAGCATCTTGCGGAGCACACCGTATCTCCCAGGTTTCTCGTTTATTTCAACATCTACCACCTCAGCTAGGGGCCTCAGCGTATCTATTACCGCCGCCTTATCGTATGCTCCCGTATCTATAACGGTAAAATATTTATAGCCTGAATACATCATATTCATTACCATATCCGCCTTTTCCTTGCCATACTTCTCTATTGTACGGCTATACTCATTATTGGCGGAAGTCGCGTTCCGCAGCCACCCGGCTGTAAAAAACATGCTGCATTGAGGACGCTCGACACTTAAATTTTCATCAGATAACAACAAATTGACGCAATCCTCACAGCGAGGCAAAACCAAAGAAGCGCTTTTGCTCTTTAAGCCCAAAGTACCATTGCCGCAGCGACCCATGGGCAAAAGTATATAATCCACATTCTCTACCCGATCCAACATATCCTGCAGATATTGGTTCAGCTTCTCCGGAAAAGTATGCAGATCAGGAGGCAAGTAAATTATCGGATAAGACACAGGCTTATCTTTTAATATTTCATTTATCTCGTCTTTTAGTATCTCACAGGTAACCATTAAATATTTTGTCATAATTATCTCCCTTAACTTTTATCTCTTTCTATTAGCATATTACTTTCCGGCTTATCCGTCAACTAAAAAGAAGGAAATATTATTTTCCAAAACTTTTATAAATCTTTTATAGATATTTTTTAACTTATGAGATATAATAACAATATAGAAATGATTAAATAATTCTAAATAAAGGAGGATTATATTATGGATAAATGTGTAAAATGCGGTGTGGATGTGGAAAAAGATGAAGCCTATACCATAAATGATAAGATTTATTGCGAAGATTGCGCTATCGCTATCAGATCAGCAGGAAACCCCAGTAAACGCTGTGGTGAATAACAACTAGAAAAAGAGCCTAATAAGGCTCTTTTTTTATTACTTGACAGAAACCCTAAACACTGATATATAATTAAAGAGTGGATGATATCCACCCTACAATAAGTAAAAGAGGTTTCTCTATGTACATAACAGCTGACTGCCATGTTCACAGTAACACTTCTCCCGATGCCTCTGATACTATCGACGCTATGTGTCAGACAGCCATCGAGAAAGGACTAAAACACATCTGCTTTACTAATCACCATGAGATATTTCCCGGAACGCCCACACCAAGTGATTTCCTCTTGGATTTTGACGCCTATGACCAGGAAATAGAGGCTGCCAGAGATAAATACAGTGACAAAATTGATATCTTAAAAGGAGTGGAGTTTGGCTCGCCCCATCGGCATCCCAGGGAATATGAGGAGCTGCTGACAAAAGATTTGGATATGATCATAGCCTCCCTCCATTTTCTACCTTTGGATTATGGCATTCACTATCTCTGGTGCAATCAAGAAGAATTTGCTGATTATTTCCTTCAATGCTATTATGAAGAAATGGAAAAACTTACAGAAGTAAGGGGTTTCCAGGTACTCGCCCATATGGACTGGCCTAAAATTGGTCTGCCGAATTTCTACAAGGTAAAGAAAATAAATCCCGCTATCTTCAAAAACCTTATTAAAAACGGCGCTGTGCCAGAAATAAATACCAGCGCTCTTAATAAAGGCTGTAAAGATTTCCATCCCGCTCCCGCTCTCCTTAACCAATATCAGGAGGCGGGCGGCAAAAATCTTACTGTAGGCTCTGACGCCCATTGCTACCGGGATATAGCCACACACTTTGAAAAAGCTGCGGATTTCGCCGATTATTACAATTTTAAAATAGGCTATTTTAAAAAGAAAAAATTCATAGCCCTTAATGATTAAGCCTAAAAACCTCATCTTTTCGGTTATAACCGAAAAGATGAGGTTTTTTGCTGTCATAGGATCAATATAAATTTAAAAGAATTTATTTATGATAAGGTTCATTTTTAATGATCTTTATACTCCTGTAAATCTGCTCTACCAAAAAAACACGAATGAGCTGATGGGGAAAGGTGGCCTTGCCAAAACAAAGTCTAAGCTGACAGCTGTTTTTTATGGTCTCATCTATGCCCAGAGAACCGCCGATTAGGAAATTGATGGTTTTACCTTGGAGCATACCCTTATCCTCTATAACAGCGGCTATCTCCGGCGAAGTCAGCAAACGTCCTTCCAGATCCAAAGCTATGTTATAGTCATCTTTACCTATCTTATCACGGAAAAAAACCCCCTCCTTAGACAATATTTCCCTGACCGCGCCAGGAGAAAGGCCTTCGGGAGCATGCTCCTCTGGACCCTCTAAGATCTCTAATTTCATGTGGGGTTTTAATCTTTTTTCATATTCGGCTATGGCTTCCTTTAAATATCGCTCCTTGATTTTGCCTATAGCCAAAATTCTTATCCTCATTCTTCCTCCAACTCACCTAAAGTGACGTTAAATGTCTTAGTCTCACCGGCACGATACACTGTCACTCCTACAGTATCTCCTACCTCCAGCTGAAAAATAACATCCTGCAGTTCATAGATATCGCTGATCTCATTGTCGTCAACGGCGATTATAATATCATTATCCGCCAAACCAGCCTCAGCGCCAGGACCACCAGGAACAACAGAAATGACTACGCCATGGTCGATGGTATTTTCCGACAAAATATATTCACGGCCGACAGAACCTAACAAGTACACTCCCAAGGCGGCTCTGGTAACTTTACCGTTGGCCATAAGCTCCTCGGTAATATCCTTTACTAAATTAGAGGGGATAGCAAAGCCCATGCCCTCAAAGCCATCTTCGCTTATCTTCACCGTATTTATGCCTATAACTTCGCCCTGACCATTAACTAAAGCACCGCCGGAATTTCCCGGATTAATGGCTGCATCAGTTTGAATCAGCTTAAAACGCAAACCCTCATTGGTGGTAAGCGGTCTGTTAAGACCACTGATTATACCCTGAGTAACTGAACTGGCAAAATCTAAACCACCAGGATTACCTATGGCAATGGCTTTTTCCCCTACCTGGACGGCATCAGAGTCACCAAATACCGCGGCACTGTAATCATTGCCCTCTATCTTCAATAAAGCTAAGTCTGTCCTCTTATCGGTGCCTACTACTGTGCCTTCCTTTTGACTGCCGTCCAGCAGCGTTACATTAATCGTCTCACCGCCGCTTATGACGTGATAATTAGTAATAATATAACCTCTGGGGTCTATTATTACTCCTGAACCACTGCTTAATTCCAAGTCCTCATCACTGCCGGCACTGTCCTTCAGCTTAGTTAGATTGGCAACGCCCACTACTGACTGGCCTAAACGCTCACCTATCTCTACGGCAGATAACTCACCAACAGTATCTCCTTCCGCCGCCGGAACAGAAGCGGTTTTCTCCGCCGTTTCCGCCGTGGCTTTCTCACTATAAACATAATCCCGGAAAAATAAGGAAAAAAATCCACCAGCCGCCGCCGCGAAAACAACTAAAATGACAAGCAATCCTATACTTATTTTTTTTCTCATGAATTTTTACCTCAAAATTTACTTATTACTATTCTATAACAAACATTTTTGAGGTATGAACTCCAGGAGCTACCTGTATTTCTACTTGTGTCTCTAAACCGCCACGGCGCAAAATATCCAGAACAGTACTGTAAGCCAGCTCCGGCATATTATTCTCCTCACTAAGATGAGCTAAAATTATATGCCTCGTTCTATCCGTAACAATTTTTGTCAGCGCCATACCCGCGTCCCGATTAGATAAATGACCATGATCACCTAATATACGTTTCTTGGTACTGTATGGATAAGAACCACGCCACAGCATATCCTCATCATGATTGGCCTCAAAAATCAATGCGTCAGCACCACGAAGCTTCTCCTCCATAGCCGCAGTAAAAATACCAGTATCAGTACAAATACCGATTTTCCTGTCACCCTGCCTTACTACAATACCTAAAGGCTGAATGGCATCATGGTAGGTCTTAAAAAAGTCAAAATCCAAGTCCCCTATAGTCATACCATAATCATATTGTACCTGATTTTTGCTTTTAATATTACCAAAACCATTATATTCCTGCCATACTTTTGGCGCCGCGTAAATCGGAATATCATAACGCCGGGAAAGACTCCCGGCGCTTCGTACATGATCTATATGCTCATGAGTGATAAGTATGGCGGCTATCTCTGCCATGGACTCGCCCATTTCCCTCAGGGCGCCCTCAAGACGACAAGCCGACACACCGGCATCAATTAAAATTTTAGTATTTTCTGAAGCGATAAATATCGCATTACCCTTACTATTGCTAAATAAAGTCGCCGCTTTGAGCATTATTCTACCCTCTCAATGTCGGCACCAATGAGCTTTAGCTTCTCTTCCATATGCCAGTAACCCCTGTCGATATAGGAAAGACCATTTATCTCTGTCTCTCCCTCCGCCGACAAGGCCGCCGCAACTAAAGCGGCACCAGCACGTAAATCCTTTGCCATCACAGAAGCACCATGCAGCCGCGTCACACCTTTAATAGTAGCAGTGACACCTTCTACCTTGATATCCGCCCCCATCTTGACAAGTTCCGGCGCCGCCTTCATCCTGTGCTCAAATAAGTTTTCCGTAATAACACTTGTACCCTTGGCTATGGAAAGAACACTCATCATCTGAGGCTGCATATCAGTGGGAAAACCAGGATGGGCCAAGGTCTTGATATCCACAGCCTTTATTTCCTCTGGAGCTTTCACAAAAATATCGCTGCCATTAGGACGTACCGTTATCCCCGCTTCCCGCATCTTGGCAATAACCGGATTAAGATGAGCTGAAATTACATTTTCTAACTTCAAATTACCCTGATTCATGGCGGCAATGGCCATAAATGTTCCCGCTTCAATCCTATCGGGAATAATACTGTAATGAGGACCGATAAGTTCCGGCACGCCTTCTATTTTAATTATATCAGTACCAGCGCCCCTAATTCTGGCACCAGCATTATTTAAAAAATTAGCTAAATCAACAATCTCAGGTTCCTTGGCTACATTCTCTATTACCGTCAAACCTTCAGCCATGGCAGCGGCCATCATTATATTTTCCGTTGCCCCTACACTGGGGAAATCCAAATAAATAAAGGAACCAGTCAAACCTTTGGTTTCTGCGGCAATATAGGCCTCGTCTTCATTGGTTTCCACCTCTGCCCCAAGCTTGACAAAACCTTTTATATGCAAATCCATAGGGCGTTCGCCTAAATCACAGCCGCCAGGTAAGGATACCTGGGCCCGGCCAACTCTACCCAATAAAGAACCTAATAGTAAATTGGAAGCTCTAAGACTGCGTACCTCCTCGTATCTGGCGGCAGGGGAAATATCATCGGGAACCTCGATGGCTACTATATCTTCTTCCAGCCACTCTACCTTAGCTCCCATTTTTTCCATTATACCTAATAATATAAGAATATCACTTATCTGTGGAATATTTTCCAGTACAGTACGACCACGGAAAAGAACAGATGCCGCCACTATGGCTACAGCTGAATTCTTAGCACCGCTGATCTTCACTGTACCGCTCAAGGGTTTTCCGCCTTTTATTACTAACTTAGACAAGGCATAAACCTCCTTAATTTATCAAAAGTACCCAATTATTCTTTTTTTACTTTAATAATATATTATAGCAGATTATCACAATATTTTAAAGAAAAAATAACGGAAAATTCCGGGAAAGATCAAAAAGAAGGTTAGTGCAAAAAAATAAAGTATATGCTATAATCAAAAATAATCACTCGCTAAGAAGGGGGAGAAAGAATGAGAGAATTCTCTTTGGAAACCCGCATAAATCTATTAACTCATAAATATGACTTCCGCTTCAATAAAAGCTTAGGACAAAACTTTCTCATTAAAGAGGAAATACTGGCCAAAATAGCAGAAACAGCCTGCCTAAATAAAAAAGACAATGTATTGGAAATAGGCCCCGGCATGGGATTTTTAACAGAAAAACTCTCTCAGCAGGGTGGCCTGGTGACAGCAGTGGAAATAGATAACAAATTAGTTACTATACTGAAAGAACTGTTCCAGGAAGATGATAACATAATAATACGCCAAGACGACGCCTTAAAATTAAATTTCCCAGAAGTACAAAAAGAAACAAAGGCAAAAGGTTTTTCAGAACCCTTCAAAATTGTGGCTAATCTGCCCTACTACATTACTACCCCCCTACTCTTCCACTTTTTAGATAATGCTCCGTACTGGCAGGAAATGGTACTAATGGTACAAAAGGAAGTGGCAGACAGAATTACCGCCTCTCCGGGGACTAAGGATTATGGTGTTCTTACCCTCATGGTGGCATACTACGCCCACAGCGAAAAAGCCTTTACTGTACCGGCTGAAGACTTCCGCCCTCAGCCAAAGGTAGACTCTGCAGTGGTACATCTCACCAAAAGGGAAGCACCGCCTGCTCCCATTAGAGATCAAAGCACTTTTCAAAGAGTAGTAAAAGCGGGCTTTGGACAAAGACGCAAAACTTTAGCTAACGCTTTAGCCAACAGCGGACTGGGACTGACTAAAGACGACACGGCAAAACTACTGGAAAAAGCCGGCATAGAGCCAAAACGCCGCGGGGAAACCTTAAGCTTCAAAGAATACGCCAATTTGGCCAACTTACTATATGCCGGTAAAAATAACTCTTAAATCCTTATAGCCGCTTACTCCGAAAGAAAAAATTATTAAATTTACTTAAATAATTTGGCCTGTATCTCAAAACAGCTCCCTGCCGCTGAAAGATACAGGCCTTTTATTTGTGCTTCCTGAAATATGCCACAGAAGTTCAACAAAAAGAGAATCCCATAAAAAACTTAGAAACACCAATTGCCAGCGTTTTAAAAAGACTATTTTCTGCTCCCCGGCAAAAAGCCCACAATACTGGCGACTATAAAAAATACAGCTCCCTTATAAACAAACCGAAGGATAACCCAGACGAAACTGACCTCTCGTTTCTATGCCACCTACACCATCACTGCCAGTAACGGTGCTGCCAACTATTTCGTCAGCAGTCACCACATCCTTAATAGAAGTAAAAGCGATCTTTTCAATGATCAGTACCGGATCAAAAATATGTATGAATACCCGCTTAGGCGAACTGGCAAAATTTGCCCCGGCTTTAATCAGCTCCTCATAACAGCTTTGACACGCTCCGGCAAAAATAACTAAGGAGTCCGGATCAGGCTGATAAAGACGGGCATTTTTCACTGTCTCAGCAAAATAACCAGAACTACGGTAATTATCTAAATTACTGAGATCTTTTGCCCCCTTGAGTAAACTGTCATGACCTGTTATCACCAAAATACCGGGTCTGTATTTTTCCAAATAATATCCTACCGCTTCTGGCTGCTCCTTCTCGGGAATGGCTAAACCAGCATTGGGAATTTTAAACTTATTATAAACTTCCACACACTTGTTCAAGTATTCACGATCACCATCTAAATGCAAAACCTTGCCGGGGAAATCAAAAAATTTCCTCTCTTCCTCACTGCCGCGCCACATCTTTTCCTGGCGGCAGCGAGACATGATGGCAGCTATTTCCTTTTCCTCCGCCGCATCTATAATTCCCGCTGTCTCCTTGGGATCCAACTTAACAACATCACTTATGGGAGCATCAGCTAAAAGACGAATAGCTACACCCTTTAAAACTAAAGAAAGACCTCCTGTTTCATCCTGAAAAACTTGCTTAACCTTAAAAATAATATCACGATTATATGACTTGCGTACAACATAATCGCCTACTTTTACATCCATATATATATCCCTCCTATAAGGCGGCCCTCAACCACCGCTATTCTATAGTCTATGCCTCACCATCCTCTACTGCCAATATTTTACTGTTTTGGAAAAACTTATCCAATGAAAATGTCGGCCTGAAGAGTTATAATCATTTTAAATTAGCAGGGGTCTACTCCCCGGCTAAAGCCTCTGCTAATCACCTTAGGTGAGGGAGGCTTAAAAAAGGAGGAATGTTTTGCGTATTTTAAAAAAATTAACTCTCTTTGCCGCCATATGCGGCATCATGACACTATGCAGCCTTTCGGTATCCGCGGCGGAAATATATTCCCACTATACAGTGACAAACGGCGATACCGTCTACAAAATCGCCCAGGAGCACAATATAACCATGGATGCTATCATTAACGCCAATGGCTTGACCGACGGCGGGGAATTAATTTATCCCAACATGGTTCTGCTTCTGGACAGCAATGCCAAAAATAATGAAAATTACAACTATACCGTAAAATCAGGAGACAGTATCTTTAAAATAGCTCAGTCTTACGGTATAACTACAACTGAATTAAAAACCGCTAATAACTTGACTGCCGACCGTATCTACTGCGGACAACTCCTCTACGTGCCAGGCACTGCGGAAACAGTACCAGTCATGAAAGAAGAAAATGTCAATGAATCAGCTTTGACGGAAACGGAAATCTATATGATTGCCAAAATGATCTACGGCGAAGCCAGAGGTGAATGCTACCAAGGACAAGTGGCAGTAGGAGCCGTTATTATGAACCGCCTCTACAGTCCCGACTTCCCCGACACAGTTTATGAGGTTCTTTTCCAGGACAACCAATTCTCCGCCATCGACGACGGTCAATACTATCTGACCCCTGATGATAGCGCCATCAGCGCCGCTTATGAAGCTGTTAACGGTGCTGATCCTACCGGAGGAGCCCTCTTTTATTGGAATCCTGTAAAAGCCCCTAATAACGCTTTTCTTAACGCTAAACCAATTATAGCCACTATCGGCAATCACGTATTCGCCAAATAAGTGATGATTACAGCGGCAACAACGCCGCTCTAATCATGACTTAATTAAAATAGCAATCAAATAAGGGAAAAACAAAATAAAGAAGCCAAGTTTTCAGAAAACTTGGCTTCCTCTTATTTTAAATAAAATTATTTAAGTATATAAACCGCTACCGAACGTACTCCCCAACTGACACACTCATCCTCAGTCTCCAAAAAAACATCAATACGGTTACCCTTAATCTTACCGCCAGTATCCTCAGCAGTACAATAACCATATCCCTCTACATAAAGCTTGGTGCCTAAGGGAATAACATCGGGATCAACAGCAATGGCGCCTACCCGACATTCTGTTCCCATTTTTGTTTTTGTGCCGTCATGAGTATAGGCTGTAGCCTTCATCTGAATTTTCTCAGTATATTCCATACCATTAGGAGCATAAAGACTGGTATTTTCCGTTTCCCCAGTGGCCACAGACTTATTGCCGCTGCGGGAAGCAACGTCATAACTGCCGGTAACTATGACCTTGTTCACCGGCTCTGTTATCCCAGTATTTATAAGCTCTTCGTCTATAATTTCACCGTCACTGTAAGTCACCAGATAAGTCTCTACTTGTTTACCTGGCACTCCCTCTGTAACGACTTTTTCTTCATGGATATCCATTGAGGTGTCACGCTTTTTCTCCACAGAATAAGCTAATTCCATTTCCCGGGTGTCCTCTTTGACCTCAATGCGATCTACATCTATGACCATGCCACGCTGTAAATAAGTATCAAGAGAAGGCTCAACTCTATCATCGTCATCTAAAACTATACCCACCTGGGCTAAGGCTTCCCCTACAGTGATATCTAAAGCACTGATATGGTAAGTCTCACCATCCGCCAAAATATCAACCTCGGCTAAACGGCGCACTGTAATTGTCTGGCCGTCACTTAATTCAGCATCCAAATCCGGGGATACTTTATCATCGGTACCGACAATAATGTTTTTATCTGCCAGAAAATCACCTACAGTATGACAATAAGTAGTGTGCTGGGCAGTGACACCGTCAATATCCACGGCTATATTCTTTTGTTCGCCCCATACGGCCCAAGCCACAGCGCATAAACCTAAAACCACGACACAAGCTGTGCTGGCCGCGATAATTTTGCCGCTGCGAGACAGATTTTTGATAAACAAAAGCTTGCCCTTTAACATAGCACCCTCCTTACTGTTAGAGAGTATACCATTTTCATGCAAAATTGTCAAATTTTACCAAATAATAAAACCCCAGCTATGCAAAGTGGAATGAATAATAAAAATTTAGGCATTTTGACTTTTTTTGTCGGAAAAGGAAGCAAATAAATAATAAAATGCCTGCTAAATGCTATATATATTTTAATAATACTTTTTTTACTGAAAAAAAATTTTTTTACATTCAAGTTTATTATTATAATAAAATACCTGATAAAGGCCACAATGAGAAAAAATGACAAATATTTAAAATATTTTCTTAGAACAAATTTTCTTATAAGATTACATCAAATCTTGTCAGCTGGAGCAAGTATAAATATACATAAATATGATTATTATACGCCATTCAGTGCTGGGATTATGTCAAAATTAGACCAAACCCGGAATTATACAAGCTACAGTTCAAAAAAACTCCTGATTAAAATATGCTCCCATGACAAAGAAATTACGATTTCTATACAAATGCCACAAAAAAGAGGGTAAGATGAAGTAAATAAAGCTTTAATTTCTATAGGGAGCATATAGATAATAATAACAAAGAAAAACCGTTAAACATATCTTTTTTATCATAATAAGCATTAACCTAACGAAAACCATCACTTGACCGTCAATACCAAAAGAAAGAGTAAAGATGGAGATCCCCCAGTTAAGGGCTTAATATCGCCAAATCAAGCTAATCAAAAATTGTACGCGGTATGAAAAATCCTGACAAAATAGCAAACCCGTATCTGGCAACTCCCCAGTTAAAGAAGTTGATAAATTAACTATCTTAAATTGCAAGTAACAGTAGCACATCTTTAGTACAAAAAAATTAATTGGTTTTACTGGTACTCTTATCACCATTAATGCCACCTAAACGCAACAAAGCAAAGACAGGATAACCCTGGCTTTGCTTTGTTCTGAAAACTTCAGAAAATAAAAGAAGAATCTGCAAAAAAAAGATATTGCTTATTTTGCTTTAGTGACTCATTCCCACAGTGTTTAGAATAATGACGCCAGCAACTACCAAAACAATACCGATAATACCCAAAAAAGAAATTGCCTCTTTATAAATTAAAATAGATATCAACGTGGCGGCAATAATGCCAACACCACACCAGGTTGCGTAGGCAATACTGAGATTGATAGAATTAAGCGCCTTGGCAAAAAAGAAATAGCAGAGACCATAAAGCACCAAAGTCATAGCTGTAGGAAATAGCTTTGTAAAACCCTCAGAAGCTTTAATAAAGGTGGTTCCGCATAGCTCCAGCACAATGGCAGTACCCAAATACACATATGAAATCATATATATTTTCTCCCTTACTATTCTATTTATATCTACTTTGTTATTTGATTTTAGCCATTTCCTTTTGAAATTCCGCTTTCAGCGCCTGATAAAAAAGGTTACTGCTTTCCAAAAAACTGTTTTTTGTTTCTTCACCAATACTAGCCAGAGCCGCCGACTCTGGCAAATAAAATACAGATAAAATATCATCTGCGTATTTCTGCCCTTCCTCAGTGAAACAAATCAACTTGTTTCTTTTGTCGTCGGGCTGAGGCCGCCGCGTGATATACCCCTTCTTTGCCAAAACTGTCAGGGCACTATGGACAGTTTGCTTCGGCAGCAATGTTTTTTCACAAATTATTTTCATAGTACAAGTTTTAGGGTGCTGATCTATTAAGTATAAAACACACCAAGTATTTACAGTTATCCCCTTGGATTTTGCCAGCTGATTGGAAAGATCATTCAGTCCAAACTAAAATTTGAATATCCTAGCAATATTTCATTACACACCTCCAAATTAGTACTAATTTCGGACTAATTTTATTATGCCATAAATATGTTTTTTGTCTATTTTATAAAACCTTACTTTCTGGCAATAAAAACCAAAAAGGGGAAGCGAAAATAATTCGCTTCCCCGGATACTATTAAATTTTATCCTTAAAGAGGAAAAGAAACAGTTATTTTTGTGCCCTTATTAGGAGCACTCTTCAGTGATATGCTGCCATTATGATAGGTCACCACATGTTTTACAATGGCTAAGCCCAGGCCAGTACCGCCAGTAGCTTTGGCGTGACTCCCATCGACCCGGAAGAACCGCTCAAAAACCCGTTCTTGGTATTCACTGGGAATACCTACGCCCTGATCTTCTACGGTTATCACCGCTAAAGAACCGGTGTTTTCTACTCCCAGCTTTACTGTTGTTTTTTCCCCTGAATACTTTATGGCATTATCCAATAAATTATAGATTAACTCGTCCATAAGACGTGGCACCGCCTCCATAACAGTAGCACTACCCTTGATCTCAACCTTTATATCTTTAGATTTTGCCAAATGAGACAAGCGAGAAGCAACATCACAAGCTATGGCGTAAATGTCCACTCTTTCCCAAAGATAAGGCACACTTTGCTCATCTAAACGAGAAATCTTCATAATATCATCGATTAGGGCAATAAGACGGAGAGCCTCCTCATGAATACGCTGGGAGAAATCTTTTATGTCTTTGGCCTCCACCATACCGTTTTCTAAAAGCTCAGCATAGCCAGAAATGGCCGTAAGAGGAGTCTTTAACTCATGAGAAACATTTGCGGAAAATTCGCGGCGCATTTCCTCCGCCTTATGACGCTCCGTTACATCACTCACTAAAATTATCGCGCCTCGAATATTGCCATCCTGATATACGGGACTGCCTTGCAGCAAACAGTATCTGCCATCTCTGGTAATGGTTTCCTCGTCCACTTCACCAGCTAAAGCCCTTTCCGCCACTTTCTGCAAAGAAAGATTGCGGTCTACCTCCAGGATATGACGATCAGTATAATCACGATCCTCAGCCCCTAAAAGACGCTTAGCACTGGAATTAACCGAAAGAATATGACAGTTAAGATTCAACAAAATCAAGCCCTCTGACATATTCTCCGTAATAGCTTTAAACTCACGCTGACGGCTTTCCATCTCCTCCAAATGATGTTTGATCTCCCTGTTTTGTTGGTGAATCCTATGAAGAAGCGGCGTAAGCTCGCCATAGGAATTATTCTCCTCAGGATGATCAAGATCCAGATTGTTTAAAGGTGCCACTATCCATTTTATCTGCCGCCGGGAAATAGCCAGGGCAATCAAAAATACCACAAGAATTAGGGATATCATCCACGGCACCATACTAATGAACAGGGCATATACACTATAGGTAGTACTAGCCATCCTTAACACCGTGCCATCGGATAACTGTACAGCGTAATAATAGGTCTCATCTCCCATAGTAGAGGAAAGACGCGTGGACTCACCTTCGCCCTCAGTCAAGGCAGCCGCAATTTCCTCCCGATACTTGTGATTATCCATGGCAGCGGCTTCTGCCTCGTTATCATAAAGCACTTCACCATCGGCTCCCACTAAGGTTATCCGGCTTGACGCTCCCGATTGGCTAAGACTAGCCAGATAGTCCATACCTTCCACTTCTAAGGCCGCGGCCACGTACTGGGTTTGATTGCGTACTTCCCTCTCCATGTTAAGACGAAACTCACGATAAGTCAAAACAGAAATGAAACAGGTAGTTAAAACTATGGCCACTATAATTATAACGCACATAGCTCCAAAAATTCGCTCTTTCATCTGGCACCTCCTAAACGGTAGCCAACACTGCGAACTGTTTCTATGAGTTCTCCCTCTTTACCCAATTTCTGGCGTAAAGTGCGAATATGCACATCTATAGTACGGGTCTCTCCTTGATAATCGTAACCCCATACCCGAGCCAAAAGAGTATCCCGACCCAATACTATGCCTTGGTTCTCCATTAAAAATTGCAGCAGCTGAAACTCTCTGTTGGTTAAAATGACTTCCTCATCGCCGACAAAAACACGGTGACGAGCGGGATTAAGCCTTATGCCCCCTGCCACCAGTTCTGAATCGCTTACAGGCACAGTGCGGCGCAGCACCGCCTTGATTCGTGACACCAATTCCATCACACTGAAGGGCTTTGTAACATAATCGTCAGCACCTAAATCTAAACCCTGGATCTTATCATACTCACCGCCTTTAGCCGTAAGCATAATTATTGGCAAGGACTCAGTTTCACCGCACTGCCGCAAACGCTTTAATACCGATATACCATCCTCACCCGGGAGCATAATATCCAGCAATACTAAATCAGGACATTCTCCCTTTAAAGCGGTGTAGAAAGAAGAAGCATCCTCAAAACCCCGGCACTCCATGCCACTATTACTAACAGCATAAACCACTAAATCCCGTATATTCCTGTCATCTTCCACACAATAGATCATCATAATTACATCAGTCCTCTAAATTAAGGCTTAACGCCAAGACGCTGTATCGGATTTGTGCTCCCCTGTTATGGAAAACTCTACCCACTCAGCGATATTCACGGCGTGGTCACCTATGCGTTCAAAATATTTCGCCACCATTAACAAATCTAATGCCTGTGTTCCCACATTGACATCATTAGCTATCAGTTTAATTAAATCATCTTTAACTTCAATAAACAAGGAATCTACTACGTCATCCTCTTTAATAACTTCCCGGGCTAAATCCAAATCTTTATTAACATAAGCGTCAATACTCTTTTTTACCATATTTGTAGTTACTTCCGACATCTGCGGAATAGTAATAAGCTCCTTGATATAGGGCTCATGGGATAACTCTATGGTCAGTTCGGAAATATCCGCCGCCTGATCCCCTATTCGCTCCATATCCGTTATCATCTTTAAAGCAGAGGAAATAAGACGCAGATCCCTGGCTACAGGCTGCTGCTGCAAAAGGAGCATCAAGCACATACGCTCAATGGATCTCTCCATTCTGTCTATTTTCTCATCTTTTTCCATCACCTGCTTGGCCTTAGCCGCATTCTGTTCTAGCAAGGCCTCATTAGCCATGGATATAGCCTTCTCTACCCGTGCTCCCATCTCAATTAATTCCGTATTTAGCTGGTCTAACTGTACATCAAACTTTGTCCGCATTATCCAAACCTCCCGGTTATATAGTCTTCTGTCCGTTTGTCTCTGGGCATAGAAAATATTCTCTCTGTCTCACCAAACTCCACAGCCTCACCTAAGAGGAAAAAAGCGGTTTTATCGGAAATACGGGCTGCTTGCTGCATATTATGAGTAACCATGATGATAGTATAATCCTTTTTTAATTCCGTGGCAAGATCTTCAATCTTCGTGGTGGAAATAGGATCTAATGCGCTGGTAGGCTCATCCATCAACAATATCTCCGGCTCTACCGCCAATGCCCTGGCTATACAAAGACGCTGCTGCTGACCACCGGAAAGACCTAAAGCACTCCTCTTCAGCCTATCCTTGACCTCATCCCAAATAGCCGCGGCTGTCAAAGAACGCTCCACTATATCGTCTAACTTGACCTTAGACTTGATACCGTGAGTACGCGGTCCATAAGCAATATTATCATAAACGCTCATAGGAAAGGGATTGGGTTTTTGAAAAACCATACCTACTCTTTTGCGAAGTATATTCACATCCATGCCGCCAAAAATATCCTCGTTATCCAATAATATGCGTCCCTCTATGCGGCAGCCCTCTACTAAATCATTCATCCTGTTTATAGACTTGATCAGTGTTGATTTGCCGCAGCCTGACGGACCGATAAAAGCTGTTATTTCCTTTTCACGGATATCCATATTTATATTCTTTAAAGCCTGAAAATCAGAGTAATAAAGGTCTAAATTCTCAATCTTCAGCTTGATTTTTTTCTCTTCACTCATATCTTTGTCACCCTCTTCGCTATCATCGCCGACAAGGTATTTATCAGCAATACTAATACCAGGAGTACCACAGCAGTGGCATAGGCCTCGTTAGTGTGTAACCCCTCACTGGATAATGTATACATATGTATCGCTAATGTGCGGCCAGAGGAAAAAATGCTCTCCGGCAGTTTAGCTACGGTACCTGCAGTATAAATCAATGCCGCCGTTTCTCCTACAATTCGTCCTATGGCTAAAATTACACCAGCTAAAATACCAGGAACCGCCGCCGGTAAAACTATGCGAAAAATTGTCCGCAAATGACCAGCTCCTAAACCAAAACTAGCCTCCCTATAAGTATCGGGTACGGAAATAAGAGCTTCTTCCGCTGTACGCATAATAAGAGGCAATATCATAATGGCTAAAGTGGCCGCGCCAGCTATAAGAGAATAACCCCAGCCTAAATAGGTTACAAAGAATAATAAACCAAAAAGACCGTACACTATCGAGGGAATACCAGAAAGAGTCTCTGCCGTCAAACGTATCAACTCTACGAATTTATTCCCCCTTTTAGAATATTCCACTAAATAGATGGCTGTAAAAAGACCAAAGGGAATAGCTATCACAAGAGATAGAATAGTCATGATAATAGTATTAATTGCCGCCGGGAAAAGAGAAACATTTTCCGAAGTGTACTCTAAAGCAAAAAGCGAAGGCTTTAAATAAGGGATGCCCTTGATTAAAATATAGGCCATCAAAAATATTAAAATACCAAAAGTAACAACAGTAGCAGTTAAGACCAATATACGCCAGATAAGGGAGGTGGTTCTCTGTTTCATTCCTTACTCATCCTCCTTTTAAAAAGCTGGAAAGTGAAGTTTATCAGCAAAATAAAGACAAAGAGAACAACACCAGTAGCTATCAGCGCCTCCCTATGCAGATCCGCCGCGTAACCCATCTCCAAAACTATATTTGCCGTTAAAGTACGAATACCCTGGAAAATACCTTCGGGCATACGAGCCTGATTCCCCGCTACCATGATTACAGCCATGGTCTCGCCGATGGCCCGACCTATGCCTAAAACCACACCAGCCATTATACCTGATTTGGCCGCCGGCAATACTGTGGAAAAAATCGCCCGCTCCTTTGTGGCTCCCAAGGCCAATGCTCCCTCATAATACTGCTCCGGCACCGCCCTAATCGCCGCCTCAGAAACACCCATGATCGTAGGCAGAATCATTATTCCTAACAGCAAGGCAGCGGTGAATATACTGCTACCATTACCAGGCAAATATTCGCGAACCAAGGGAACTAATACCACTAAGCCAAAAAAACCATAAACTACCGAGGGAATACCTGCCAGCAATTCTACGCCAGGCTTTAAAATTCGATAAGGTTTGGCGGGACAATAATGAGACATAAATACCGCTGTCAAAATTCCTATGGGAACACCAAAAAGTATGGCACCGCCTGTTATCATAAAACTCCCTAAAATCATAGGGAAAATACCAAAGGACGGCGGTACATTAGATGGACTCCATTCCCGGCCAAAGATAAAATTAAAGAAACCTATTTCCGCCATAGCCGGAACACCACCGCTAAAAAGAAAGACGCAAATGAGAATTACCGCCCCTACAGTGGCAACAGCAGCCAGCAAAAATATATATTTCATAAATATTTCACGAAAATGATTCATAATATCACATCTCTGTTTCTTGGTTTTGACAATGAGGAACCGATAAAGAGAGCTTAAAGGAAAAGTCTCTCTTTATCGGCATCAGGGAATATATAATGGGATCTTATTCCAAGCCATCCCAGGCAGTTACTTCACCAGTATAAATCGCCTTCACCTGATCCTTGCTAAGATCTGCCAGCGGATTTTCCAGGTTTACGATTACAGCGATACCATCAAGAGCTATAGAAGTGGCGGTCAGAGCACTTTCACTGTCTTTCAGCTCACGGCTGGCCATACCAATATCACAGGTGCCTTCCAAACAGCCAGTCATACCAGCAGTAGAGTCACTGGTCTGAATCTCTATCTCAGCATTAGCGTTTACCGCCTGATAACCTTCAACCAGCTTTTCCATTACCGGAGATACTGAAGAGGAACCAGCAATGACTAATTTGCCCTCAGGAGCAGAACCCGCATAAGCTCCAGCGGCATCATCAACGGCAATGTAACCGTTCTCATTAACGATCGCCTGACCTTCAGCACTCATAATATAAGAGATAAAATCTTTCGCTAATTCCGAAGGTTCACCATTGGTGGCAATATTAAAGGGACGGGAAACTGTATAAGTTCCATTCTTAACATTTTCAGCAGTAGCTTCTACACCATCAATGGTCACTGCCTTGACCGTATCATTTAAGGAACCTAAAGATACATAACCAATGGCGTTTACGTCTCCGGCGATATTAGCTAACATAACATCGGTCTTGTTGGAAATAATGGCGTTGTCTGTAGTATTATCAACTTTATTGCCGGCGGCGTCCTCTTCCTCAATACCAAAGAGCTCAATAAAGGCGCTGCGGGTACCAGAACCGTCCTCTCTGGATACTACGGATATCTCCGCGCTGGTGTCAAAGGAACCGCCTTCACTATCAGCGGTATCTTCAGTGCCGCCGCAAGCGGCAAAGGATAAGAGCATTGCCCCTGTAAGCAGAGCTGCCAGTAACTTCTTCATGGATTTCATCTTTAATTTCTCCTTCTTTAATTTTAATTTCTGGGGTAATTGTAAAACATCAATGTAAAAAAGATTATCTTACTTTTGTAAAATCCCCGTAAAATATATTAACTTTAGTATTTTCCGCAAACTATAAAGATATACTCCCTTAACCCCTTTTATCAAGGACTATTTTCCGCAGACAACTCCAGGTTTACATACTTTTTACTTACGTTAAAAAGCCCCCGCCTCTCCTAAAAGAGACGGGAGCTTTTTTAAACTCATCCTATCTATTAGTCACTCCTCAGAACTGTCCTCTCCATCACCTTCCCATTGGGATATAGGTGAAAGACAGGCACCCTTAACATAACCGTACATATCTAAACTTGGTATATATACATACCAAAATGTATCGTTTGTCTGTTCCACTACTTCTACTATATCACCATATTCAATACGGTTGACCTGCTTGCCGGTTTCCTGAGTAGGTCCATCCCGGACGGAAAGAGCTGATTCAGACCAGGAAACGAAATATTCAGGACCTTTTTTATCTTCATTATCCTCTGACTCTTCTTCTTCCTGGTCATCACTGTCCTCAGCAGCGGCAGCCTCATCCTTAGCCATTTCTAAAGCTTCCAAACTATTGGTGAGATATTTGCTCTCCATATAACCGTACTGAGAACTCTTGTAATCATATACCCACCAAATATCATCATTCACTTTATTAACTAAACCTACAGTATTGCCGTCTACTAAGACGTCAAGGGCAGTCTTGTCATCTAAGGATCTGTCACTATAGATGCCAATGCCAACACCAGCGTTGAGGACAAAATATAATTCCTGGATCTTTTTATTATTTTCACCTAAACCGCCTAAAGACTCAACCTCCTCATTCTGCAGCTTAATAACCTTTTCCGGATTGGAGGTCAAATATGCTATGGAAGCATAACCCTGAACGCCAGTAGCGTAATCAGTGACCAGCCAATAAAGACGATCCGTTTTCTCATTCAAAATCACTAAAGCTCCATTGGCTAACTTAGCTACCTCCTCACCCTTATCCTGAGATGGCTCAGAACGCAGTACTAAGTATTCACCAGCACCGGAAACATAGAGATATTTTCCCAAATCCTCATCAGCAGCGTTTTTACTGACACCCTGCTTAGCGCCTAACTCTACTAATTTATTATAGCGCACTGTAGTATCACGGTTAATCTCAGAAGTTATGAAGACTATCGTACCAATACCAATAGTAAAAATCAGCACCGCCACTACAAGAATAGCCGCCTTCAGAACAACATTATCATTACCTAATTTTTTCTTGAGTACATCGTCATAATTGCGCTTCTTTCCCGCAGCTTCACTTTTATCCATCTCGGTCTCCCCTTGGGACGAGAGGTCTCCCTCGGTCTGAACCGCCTCTCCGCCTTCATTCTCAGGGACTGCCTCCCCGCTTTCCTCATCAATAACCTCAACGGCCTCCAAGGCTTCAGATTGATTAGATTCTGCCTCCGATGCCTCTTTTTCTATAGATTCAGAAACCACTGTTTTCTTTCTATCTTCTAAATCAAAGTCTAAAACTATGGTGTCACCGTATCTATCTTGCCCCGGATCCGCGCAGGGGTTACCGCAAACAGGACAAAAGCACTGGCCTTCCTTTATCTCATTTCCACACTTATTACAATTCAAGGCTATCTTTCCTCCTATAAAGGGCTTTACCAATAAAATATATTACTCTATTTTTTACATTATAACAGAAAAATACCTGGTTTGTATATGGTAAATATAGTTTTTTCGGGAAGATTGTCGCTTTATGTCTATAAAAAATAAAAAAACGTCTGTCCGGCAGTACCGAACAGACGCTGTTTATAAAATTTAACTATTAACTTATATCTTATCTAACTCTTCCTGGGTTATCAGCCTAATACCATTAGAAGAAAGAACCTCAACCGCCTTTTCCTCATCAGCTACGCGGAAAATCATATACGCCTTATCTTCTTCCCTGGCGGTAAAAGCATATGTATACTCAATATTGACATCATTATTGCCTAAAAGCTTGATTATCCTGGAAAAGCTTCCTGGTTCGTCAGAAATGGCCACAGCTAAAACCGGTGTAACGGAAAAAACATAACCAGCGTCTTTTAAAACACAAGCAGTCTTATAGGAATCATTCACAATAATACGTACTATTCCAAAATCCGGAGTCTCACCAATGGACAAAGCCCGCATACTGATACCCTGCTCCGATAATATATCGGTGAATTCCGCCAGAGTACCGGGTTTATTTTCCAAAAATACTGAAATCTGCTTTACGGTCATGGTCAATCCCTCCTTTTTCTTAATAAAGTTTCCGTTTGTCAATAATACGTACGGCTTTACCTTCACTTCTGGCAATACTCTTAGGCTCTACCAATTTTACCTTAGCGTAAATACCAAGCATAGCTTTTAAAGCATCTACTAAACCGCGCTCTTTTTCGGAAATTACAGCTACACTGTCGGAGAACATTTCCGGCGTCATTTCAACCTGTACTTCTAAGGTATCACTGTTATTGACCCTATCAACTATGATCTGATAGTTAGCAGGATAACCTTTGTTAATAATAACGGTCTCAATCTGAGAGGGGAATACATTAACACCCTTAATAATCAGCATATCGTCACTGCGGCCCATAGGCTTGGACATCTTTACATGGGTGCGGCCACAGGGACATTTTTCTCTGGTCAACACACAAATATCTCTGGTACGGTAACGCAAAAGCGGAAAAGCTTCCTTCGTAATGGAAGTAAACACTAATTCCCCTTTGGTACCCTCAGGCAAAACCTCACCAGTATTGGGATCAATAATCTCGGCAATGAAATTATCTTCATTAATGTGCATACCTGTCTGAGCCTCACACTCAAAGGATACACCAGGACCAGAAATCTCTGTTAAACCGTAAATATCATAGGCTTTAATACCTAAGGACTTTTCTATATCACGGCGCATTTCCTCACTCCAGGCTTCCGCCCCAAAAATCCCAGCTTTTAATTTAAGCTTGTCTTTCAGACCTCGCTCGTTAATGGTCTCACCAAGATAGGCGGCGTATGAAGGAGTACAACAAAGTATAGTTGACTCTAAATCACAGAGGAACTGGATTTGCCGGTCAGTATTACCAGACGACATGGGTAAAGTAAGACAACCCACTTTATGGGAACCGCCATTTAAGCCAGGGCCGCCGGTAAAAAGACCATAACCATAGCTCACGTGAACTACATCATCTTTAGTGCCGCCAGCAGCTACTATGGCTCTGGCACAGCATTCATCCCACATATCAATGTCATGCTGAGTATAAAAAGCAACTACGCGCTTACCTGTGGTTCCGCTGGTAGATTGAATCCTTACAGCTTCACTTAAAGGAACAGCTAAAAGTCCGTAAGGATAAGCTTCCCGCAAATCATCCTTAGTCAGAAAAGGAAGTTTATAAAGATCCTCAATAGATTTAATATCATCGGGAGTTACGCCCTTTTCATCCATGAGTTTTTTATAGTAAGGAACATTTTTATAAACATGATTAACTGTCTTTACTAATCTCTCATTTTGCAGCGCTACTATCTCATCTCTTGAGGCGCACTCAATTTCCGGTTGGTAATAATTGCCCATGGCTTTTCATTCCTTCTTTCTTTGTATCACGTTTTATCCGTAATATTATACCATAATACAAATAAATAGTAAAGAATTATGATAATATTTTTTAAACTAAAAGAAAAATTCCTTATATATAACAAATACTAAGAGGCGTAAGCACTGTTCCTAAGAATAAAAATTGTTTATTAAGTAAAGCAATTAAAATTATCCTAAACCTCAATGAATAATTATGCCGTAATAAAATATAGAAGAAAAAAGAACCGTACTTTAAAAAGTACGGTTCTTAAACTTTATCCCGGCAGTGACTTTCTCTTCCGCGGACCGACGTCCGAAGTACCCAAAGCGCAGGAGAGCTTAACTACTGTGTTCGGCATGGGA
>CAWVFN010000052.1:0-10577 GCA_963928475.1 Bacillota bacterium | reverse complement strand
CGTACCTAAAGACCAATTGTTGTGCTTACCGCTGCCATTAACACCAGCAAAGGGTTTTTCATGCAAAAGACATACTAAACCGTGTTTCGCGGCAACTTTCTGCATGATTTCCATAGTTAACTGATTATGGTCGGTAGCTATATTTGTTGTTGTGTAAATAGGAGCTAACTCATGCTGAGCCGGAGCAACTTCATTATGCTCTGTTTTAGCTAAAATACCAAGTTCCCATAACTCATCGTTAAGATCTTCCATAAAAGCCGCAACACGAGGTTTAATAACGCCAAAATAATGATCATCCATTTCCTGGCCTTTTGGCGGTTTCGCACCAAAGAGAGTCCTGCCGGTAAAACGCAAATCTGGACGCTGTTCATACATTTCTTTTGTAATAAGGAAATATTCCTGCTCAGGACCAACTGAGGTTTTAACGCATTTAACCGTATCATTACCAAATAAACGCAGGATACGCAGAGCCTGTTTATTAAGAGCCTCCATAGAACGTAAAAGAGGAGTTTTTTTGTCAAGAGCCTCGCCGCCGTAAGAACAGAAAGCCGTAGGTATACATAAAGTTTTGCCCTTAATAAACGCGTAAGACGTGGGATCCCAGGCAGTATAACCCCGAGCCTCAAAAGTTGCCCTGATACCGCCAGAAGGGAAAGAAGAAGCATCTGGCTCCCCTTTAATCAACTCTTTACCGGAAAATTCCATAATAACACCGCCATCAGGAGAAGGAGAAATAAAGCTGTCATGCTTTTCCGCGGTTATACCAGTAAGTGGCTGGAACCAATGAGTATAATGAGTTGCCCCGTTCTCCACAGCCCAATCTTTCATAGCTGTAGCAACAGCGTTAGCTACGCTAATATCTAAATCCACACCTTCATCAATTGTCTTTTTCAGCGAATTATATACGCTGGCGGACAATGTTGCCTTCATAACTCTGTCATCAAAGACTTTGCTGCCAAAAAATGATGTTACTGTACTCATAATCATTGCTCCTTTTGAAAAAATTAAAGGCAAAGACTCCTTTATATACATAAAGACGCCTTTGCCTTCTATAGATTATTAAACTATGACTATAAATAAGAGAGCGACTCTGAGATTAAAATCTCAAAGACGCCCTTGCCTTTTATGGATGGCATTATACACCTGGCAAAAATATTTGTCAACCCCCTTTTTCTAAATTTTAGCAAAAAATTTTATTAAAATCAGTCCGCTGCCATTGACAACTGGAAAATTATTATATATAATACCCTCTAATGAGCAAAGGCGTTCATTTTAGTACAGAGTTATCTCTGTGCCGAAATGAACGTCTTTTTTTATTTCCACAGGAAAGGAACGAAATCCCTATGAAAAATCTTGAAGGTCAAATAAGAATACCATCAGGCTGCGCCATAGCTGCAGTCATCTCCAAGGACGGGAAAAAAATGACCGGAGAAAAAATAATTAACTCCATGAAACCTATGCACGATCGTTCCAATGGTCTTGGCGGCGGTTTCGCGGCATATGGCATTTATCCCGAATATAAGGAGTTTTATGCTTTACATATGTTTTTTAATGAACGAGCCGCTAGAAAAAACTGTGAAATATTTCTCAAAGAGCGCTTTGAGATCATTAAATCAGAGATCATTCCCACAAGAAAAATACCTGCTATCACCGACGAACCTATAGTCTGGCGGTATTTTGTAGCACCTTTACGCTCCATGCTCTCCTCACTTCAACTTGATGAGAAAGAATTTGTCGCCCGCACTGTAATGAAAATTAATACCGAAATACCTGGCTCTTACGTGTTCTCCAGCGGTAAAAATATGGGAACCTTTAAAGCTGTGGGATTTCCTGAAGATGTAGGTATATTTTATAAGCTCGACGAATACCAGGGGTACTCCTGGACAGCTCACGGCAGATATCCCACTAATACTCCAGGATGGTGGGGAGGAGCTCATCCCTTTACTCTTCTTGACTACTCAATAGTCCATAACGGCGAAATATCATCATATGACGCTAATCGCAGATTTATAGAAATGTTTGGCTATAAATGCACACTGCAAACCGATACCGAAGTCATAACTTACATAATGGACTATTTACTGCGCATACAAAAACTATCACTGGCAGAAACAGCTAATGTCATTGCGGCGCCTTTCTGGAGCACTATAGAGGCAAAAGCTGATATCGAAGAAATGGAAAGACTCAAGTATCTGCGTACAGTTTTTCCCAGCCTGCTTATTACCGGTCCTTTTTCCATTGTTTTTGGTTTTAACGGCGGGCTGATGGCTTTAAACGACCGCCTTAAACTGCGCTCCATGGTCATGGGAGAAAAAGATGATAAAGTATTCATTGCCAGTGAAGAAGCCTCTATCCGCGTCATGGAGCCGGAAGCGGAAAATATATATGCTCCGGCAGGCGGAGAAGCGGTCATTATTAAAGTAAAGGATGGTGCTTTCTGATGGGCAATTTGTTTTTATATCCGGAATTCGAGATAAGGCGGAACGAGAACAGATGTATTACCTGTCGTGTTTGCGAAAGGCAGTGCGCCAATGAGGTACATAGTTACGATGAAGAACTGGGTATCATCCTATCTGACGAGGCAAAATGTGTAAATTGTCAGCGATGTGTATCCCTCTGTCCCACAAGAGCGCTGAAAATAGTAAAAAGCGACTGCACTCTGCGGGAAAACGCAAATTGGCGCGATGATAACATCAAAGAAATATATAAACAGGCTAACAGCGGCGGCGTACTTTTATCCTCTATGGGTTCACCTAAAACTATGCCTGTATATTGGGATAAGATATTAATCAACGCCTCCCAGGTAACAAACCCCTCTATTGACCCTTTGCGGGAACCTATGGAAACTAAGGTTTTCTTAGGCAAAAAACCAAGCAGAATCCAAAGAGATGAACAAGGCAAAATTAAAACTGTACTTGAGCCGCAGCTCGAACTTTCTATGCCCGTAATGTTCTCGGCAATGAGCTACGGTTCAATCAGCTATAACGCTCACAAATCCTTAGCCATAGCCGCGGAAAAACTGGGTATTTATTATAATACCGGCGAGGGCGGTTTGCATGAGGACTTTTACTGTTACGGTGATAATACCATTGTTCAGGTAGCATCTGGACGATTTGGTGTATATAAGGACTACCTGGAAGCCGGAGCCGCCGTGGAAATAAAAATGGGACAGGGAGCTAAACCAGGTATCGGCGGTCATCTTCCCGGCACTAAAATAGTGGGAGATGTTTCCCGTACTCGCATGATACCTGAAGGCAGCGATGCTATATCTCCAGCCCCTCACCATGATATCTACTCTATTGAGGATCTGCGGCAGCTGGTTTATTCTCTCAAAGAGGCGACAGAATATAAAAAACCAGTAATAGTTAAAGTAGCGGCTGTACACAATATCGCCGCTATAGCCAGTGGTATTGCTCGCAGCGGTGCTGATATCATAGCTATTGACGGCTTCAGAGGCGGCACCGGAGCGGCTCCAACCCGTATTAGAGATAATGTGGGAATTCCCATTGAGTTGGCTTTGGCCTCAGTTGATAAACGTTTGCGTGACGAGGGAATAAGAAATCAAGTCTCCATTGTTGCCGGCGGCAGCATACGAAGTTCCGCTGATATTGTTAAGGCAGTAGCTTTGGGGGCTGATGCTTGCTATATCGCCACAGCGGCTCTATTAGCTCTGGGCTGCCACCTTTGCCGTACCTGTCAAACAGGTAAGTGCAATTGGGGAATCGCCACTCAAAGACCTGAATTAGTAAAACGACTAAATTTCACTACTGGCAGCCAGCGTTTAATCAACCTTATGAATGCCTGGCGCCATGAAATAAAAGAGCTTATGGGTGGTATGGGGATCAATTCTATTGAAGCTCTCAGAGGAAATCGTTTAATGCTACGGGGTATCGGTCTCAGCGATAAAGAGTTGGAAATTCTCGGTATTTCCCATGCCGGAGAATAAGAGGTGTATATTATGAAACGTATTTATGTAAACGAGGAATGGTGTCTCGGCTGTCACTTATGTGAATATAACTGCGCTTTCGCCAATTCCAATATATCATATATGGCAAAGGCTCTAAAGAATAAAAAAATTTATCCCAGAATTTCCGTAAAAACTGACGCTAAAATTAATTTTGCTGTTTCCTGCCGTCATTGTGAAGATCCCCTCTGTGTCAAAACTTGCATAGCCCAGGCGCTGCAAGTAAAAGACGGCCGAATTTGTATCGATAAAAACAGATGTATAGGATGTTTCAGCTGTATTATGGTATGTCCCTACGGCGCTTTATCCGTATCAGAAAACGGCACAGTTCAAAAATGTGAACTATGCCTTGATAACATCTGCGGCAAACCAGCCTGTGTCGAGGGTTGTCCCAACGAGGCTATCGTCTATGAGGAGAGGTGATAAAATGAAAGAATATGTTATTATTGGCAACGGAATCGCCGCCGCCGGCTGCATTGAAGGGATCAGAAAGATAGATCAGGTAAATAAAATAGTTGTTATATCCAAAGAAAAATATCCGGTATACTGCCGTCCCCTCATCTCCTATTATCTCCAAGGCAAAGTTGATCTTGAATCCATGCATTACCGTTCCGAGAATTTTTATACTGCCAACGGCTGTGAGGTTCTTTACGGAGAAACAGCAGCTAAAATTGATAATCAGGCTAAAGAAGTCATCCTCTCCCAAGGCGGGGCATTATCTTATACATCCCTCTGTGTGGCTACAGGTGCCAGACCTTATCAGCCTAAAATACAAGGTGTGGAAAAAGTTGAAAAATCCTTCTTCTTCACTAACCTGGATGATGCTTTAAACTTAGAAAAAACCGTCCGCAAAAATGATAAAGTACTTATTATCGGCGCCGGGCTCATAGGACTAAAGTGTGCTGAAGGACTATATGGCAAGGTTAAGGATATTACTGTATGTGACTTGGCACATAATATATTAGCTAGTATTCTTGACGCTGAGACTGCGCCAATAGTACAAAATCATCTTGAACAAAAAGGAATCAACTTCATGCTGTCTGATAGCGTTAAAGAAATCAAAGACAATATAGCTTTCAGTCAAAAGGGTAAAAAAATACCTTTTGATATCCTGGTAATAGCCACGGGAGTAAAACCAAATACCCAGCTGCTGTCAGAAATCGATGGTGAGGTACGGCAAGGTATAATAGTAGATAAAACAATGAAAACAAGCCTTGACAATATTTATGCCGCCGGCGATTGCACTGAAGCCTATGATATTACTATAGACGACAATAAGGTACTGGCTCTATTGTTTAACGCCTATTGTCAGGGACGGACCGCCGGTATAAATATGGCTGGCGGCAATAATATCTTTGATACAACTATGGCAATGAATTCTGCAGGATTCCTCGGCTTGCATGTAATGACAGCGGGAAGCTATATTACCGAGGCGGACGGCGGTGTAATTTATAAAGAAATTGACTCTAACTCCGCAAAAAAATTCTTCACCAAAGACGGCATACTGAAAGGATACATTCTGATTAATAAAGTAGAAGGCGGCGGTATCTATACGGCTATGATTAGAGAAAAAACACCTCTTGACACCGTCGATTTTCAGCTTTTACGGGAAAACCCATCTTACCTGGGCTTCACCCCTGAAAACCGTAGAAAAAAATTTGGAGGTGTGGTATAATATTATGTTAATAGATGTAACTAATCTTGAATTCAAAAAATTAAATCAAAAAATCCGGGAAGCCAGCTCAGAAATTTCTCTCACAGGATGTCACGGTCAACGCTTTATCGCCGCTGGCATGGACAATAAACATATAACTATAGAGGGGATTCCCGGCAATGCTCTGGGAGCATATCTCAACGGAGCCTCAATCGTTGTCAAAGCCAACGCCCAGGACGCGGTAGGCGATACCATGAATGAAGGCGAAATAATTATCCACGGTAATATAGGAGATGCCGCCGGCTACGCCATGCGGGGCGGTAAAATCTATATAAAAGGCAATGCCGGCTATAGAGCTGGAATTCATATGAAAGAATACGAAGATAAAATTCCCATTATGATCATAGGCGGCTCAGCCGGCAGTTTTCTCGGAGAATATCAGGCCGGCGGTATTATCATAGTTTTGGGCTTGATATCTTCAAATAAAAGAATAGTGGGAAATTTCCCCTGTACAGGCATGCATGGTGGTAAAATTTATTTAAGGGGCAATGCTGAAAATGTGGTTTTTCCCCAAAACGTCTGCGTCGCTAAAGCTACAGAAACTGATATGGCTCTCATCAATGAGGAAATAAGTTCCTACTGCAACTTGTTCGGCTACAATGTGAAAGAGGTACTTAATACTGATTTTACTGTCGTGACTCCTGATACAAAAAATCCATATAAACAAATGTATGTGGCAAATTAAAAGAAAGAGGTATCATTATGAAATATTCACAGGAAGAGGTTTTACAATATGTCACCGAAGATGACGTTAAATTTATTCGTTTAGCTTTCTGCGATGTCTTTGGCAAACAAAAAAATATTTCCATAATGCCGGAAGAACTGCCCCGAGCCTTTGAATATGGAATCGCCTTTGATGCCTCTTCCGTAAAAGGATACGGTGATGAAACACGTTCAGACCTGTTTCTAAAACCGGAAAGTGAAACCCTAACAGCATTACCATGGCGTCCTGAACATGGCAAAGTTGTGAGAATGTTCAGTGAGGTAACCTACCCCTCAGGTGAAATCTATGAATGTGACACACGCTATTTACTGAAAAAAGCCATAAAAGAAGCGGAAGAATTAGGGATATCATTCTTCTTCGGTGCGGAACAGGAATTTTATCTATTTAATTTAGATCAGAACGGCAAACCCACGCGGGAACCTTATGACGAAGCCGGTTATATGGATATAGCACCAGAAGACAAAGGGGAAAATATTCGCCGGGAAATCTGTATGACTCTGGAACAGATGGGTATACAGCCAGAACGCTCCCACCATGAAGAGGGACCTGGACAAAATGAAATAGATTTTCGCTATTCATCTCCCTTATCAGCCGCTGATAACGTCATGACCTTCCAAACAGTCGTCAAAACAGTAGCTCACCGCAATGGACTCTACGCTGACTTTTCCCCTAAACCCCTGAAAGGTTTGCCGGGAAATGGATTTCATATCAATATGTCCGTTAAGGCCCAGTCCGAAGATGACGCCCTGCCCTTTGTAATGGCTGGAGTCATGGCTAAAGCCGCAGAAATGACCGCTTTCCTGAACCCAACAGATAAATCCTATGACCGCTTCGGTAACAGTAAAGCGCCAAGATATATCACCTGGTCCAGTGAAAACAGAAGCCAGCTTGTACGCATACCAGCGGCTTTCGGCAAATACAAAAGAGCGGAACTGCGCTCGCCGGATCCCGCCGCCAATCCCTATCTCGCTTTCGCTCTCATTATCTATGCCGGACTTTACGGCATAAAAAACAAGCTATCACTGCCAGAAGCTACAGATTTTAATCTATATAAAGCCGACAGCAAAGCAGTGAAAAATTTTGAGCAGCTTCCCGCTACTTTTGCGGAGGCTTGTCGAAAAGCGCGAGAAAGCGAATTTATTCGGTCTTATATACCTCAAAATATCATGGACATTTACTGCCACAAATAAGAAATCCTATTTTACTGACGGAGGAGGTAGCGTATGAGTTTAAAAGAACAAGTTTATAGCGTTCTTGTGGTATCTTGCTCTAAAAACTTCAACGACGCTGCCATCGAAATACTGGGTTCTTCACGCTATCAGCCAGTTCTTTTTTCCACAAATATCAGTGAGGCCAAAAGACTCTGCGCCGTGCGAAGTTTTGATTTTATCATCATCAACTCTCCCCTACCTGATGAATCAGGTACACGTTTCGCCATTGATTGCTGCCGTTCGCAAACATCCGTAGTGCTTATCTTGGTTAAAAACGATATCCATGAGGAAATCCACGACAAAGTTGCTGAACACGGCGTATTTACCTTAGGAAAACCCGTATCACGTAATACTATACTGCAAGCTCTCAGCTGGCTCTCCAGTGCCAGAGAAAGACTGCGTAACCTTGAAGAGAAAACCTTATCGATTGAAGATCGGATGGAGGAAATACGTATCGTTAACCGAGCCAAATGTTTACTCATCAGCGAATTGCATATGACAGAACCAGAAGCCCATCACTATATAGAGAAAAACGCTATGGACAACTGCATATCTAAAAAACAGGCGGCGGAGAATGTCGTGAAAACTTACATATAAAATTAGAACTGGTAATATACATCCAGGTTCAGACAGGTAAATATAGAGTATTCCTATCAGCGGCGCATTACCTTCTCAGTTAAATAAAGCTTATAAAAGCTCTCTTTTCATTTAAGAAAAGAGAGCTTTTCTAAACTGTTCTCAAAACAGCGGTAAAGGCCAAATATTTCCCCACTGTACTGGATGAAACAACACTCCTACCCTTTTCCCAAGCAATAAATATTTATCACCTGAAATCATGATTTAAAATTATAAAGATAACAGAGCTTGTTCCATCTCAACCTCGCTCAACTAACTAAAATAACGGCAGTTCTATTATTTATTATCTATTATCATCAGCAGTTAAACTAAAGTTTTATCGATAAATAACTCGCAAATTCAGCCCATAGACGCTGATATTGCTTTAACACATAGCATATGGATATTTTAATACTTATATACTTGCCACTTCTTTAAATTTATGATATATTATTAATAGTTCTTTATACCATACCAAGGACTATCTGGTTACTATGATAAGGTAGTACACCGAAGAGCTCTGACGCCCCGGATTTTCCGGGGCGTCATCTCTTTATTGCGCTTCTTTCTAATATATTATATAATCAAAATATCTAATAAAAGGAGAGATGCGTAATGTCCAAATATGCGATAGGTTTAGATATTGGTATTGCTTCTGTGGGTTGGTCTGTATTGTCTTTAAACGAAAAGGAGGAGCCTGAAGGAATACTTAATTTAGGAGTACGGATATTCGACAAAGCGGAACAGCCCAAAACAGGAGAATCTCTGGCCGCGCCACGCCGGGAAGCAAGAAGTGCCAGGCGCAGGCTCCGCCGGCACAGGCATAGAAACGAACGGATACGTATGTTGATAGTTGATTCCGGATTATTAACTAAAGAAGAATTGGACACAGTTTTTGATGGTAAATTAGAGGATATTTACGCGTTACGGGCCAAAGCCCTTGATGAACCTGTAACCAGCAAGGAATTTGCCCGCATCCTAATCCACTTGTCGCAGCGGCGTGGTTTTCTTTCCAATAGAAAAAGCGCAACAAAAGAAAAAGATAACCAAACTATGCTTAAAGCCATAGCCGATAACCAGAAACTGATGGAAACAAAGGGTTATAGAACTGTCGGTGAAATGTTTTGGCGGGACGAGGTTTACGCGGCTCATAAACGCAATAAAGGCGGCGAATATATTGCTACCATTTCGAGAGAATTAGTAACAGATGAAACGAAAAAGATTTTTGCTGCCCAGCGTCATTTCGCCAAACCATGGGCGGGAGAAGATTTTGAGGAACAGTATCTGGAAATTTTACTGAGTCAGCGTTCTTTTGAAGAAGGTCCCGGTGGCGATAGTCCCTATGGGGGCGATCAGATCTTAAAAATGGTAGGAAACTGCACCTTTGAAAAGGATCAGCTCAGAGCAGCAAAAGCTTCATATTCTTTTGAGCTGTTTACCCTGTTACAAACAGTCAATCATATTCGTATTATTAACCTTGCGGAGTCTCGTCCTCTCACAGCAGATCAGCGCAAAACAGTAGTCTCACTGGCCCACAAAAAGAAATCCTTGACCTATGGAGATATCCGCAAAGCTCTCGACTTAGAAGACAAAGATACTTTTAATATCAGCTATACCAGAGGTGAGGATCTGGCAGCTAATGAAAAGAAGACTAAACTATCATGTCTACAGGCATATCATACAATGAAAACCGCCCTTAACAATGTTGCCAAAGATAGGATCGACAGTTTATCTAAAGCACAACGCAATGAGATCGGGCGAATTTTTACCGTCTATAAAACACCAAAAAAGATAGAGAATGCTTTAAAAGAGGCTAACTTTGATGATAAAGATATTGATGCCCTCATGACAATGGCGGGTTTCAGTAAATTCGGCCATCTTTCCATTAAGGCCTGCGATAAGATAATACCCTATCTCGAAGAAGGTATGACTTATGACAAAGCCTGCGCCAAAGCTGGCTATGATTTTAAAGCCCACGGCAATGGGGAAGTCTCCCGGCTGTTAAAGCCTTTAGATGAGGAGATAGTAAATATAACAAGCCCAGTAGCGCGCAGAGCCATCGCCCAGACGATAAAAGTTTTGAACGGAATCATACGTCAGCAAGGCGAAAGCCCTATATATATAAATATTGAGGTTTGCCGGGAGATGGCGAAAAGCGCTGAAGAACGGCGGAAACTCGACAATGAAAATAAAAATAATCACGCCGAAAACCAGCGACGGCTGGAAAGACTGCGGACAGAATTTAATCTACCGCTGCCAACCGGGTTTGATCTGGTCAAGTTGAAGCTTTACGAGGAACAAGGCGGCGTTTGCCCCTATTCCCAACAACAAATGTCTATAACTAAAATC
>CAWVFN010000051.1:0-29488 GCA_963928475.1 Bacillota bacterium | reverse complement strand
CTAAGAGAAGAAGCAAGGCCGGTACAAAAAAAGCCCGGGAATCCACCTTTTGCAGCAACGGTCTTTCATCTTTTTTTGACATACAATTCACCTCTCAGCTAAATGATTTTAAATATGGGCAAGGGAGAACCGAGGGAGGCAGGGCCTGCTCCGGTTCTCCCTTACGGATGGAGAGTAAGAATCAAGGATATGTAAATTACATGGTTTCAATCTTTTCTAACAGTTCGCGATCAATGCCCTGTTCTACAAAGATATCTTTGATTTGGGAAAGAATAGCTTCGTCACATACAGGAGCCTTTTCTTTGTAAGCTTCCATTAACTGATTATAGCGTTTTTCAATATTCAGGGCATATTGATTAGCAGGATCCTGAACACTGCCACGAGAACAAAGATTAGGAGCAAGAGGTTCTGTATGGCAATATTGGAAAGTATGATCATTGGTAAGATATTCTCCGTCATGGCCAACAGCGTCGATTACATCAAGAGGAATGGTATCTTCGTTGATTTCAAATTCTTTGAGATATCTCAAAACATAACGGTTAACTTCAAAGTCGGAAATAACCTTTTCGTAGGAGGTGTAGGAATAACCGTCAAGAATACCAGCGGAATGAACAATAAAGTTAACATCGTTCTGACAGCAGGCCAGGAAAGTCATGAAGGATTCCATACCAGCTTGAGCATCTACAACTTTAGCGTCAGTAATAGCACCGCCGGCACGGGAAGGAAGCTGATAGAATTTTGCCATCTGACCCAAATAACGGTAGCAAAGAGCACCTTCAGGAGCACCGATGGCAATCTGACCAGTTTTCATATCAGCGGTAGTAGACTGGCTGCCCATAATTACAGGAGTGCCAGGACGAACCATCTGAGCTAAGGCAATGGTAGCCAATGCTTCAGCTGTACTCATGGCTATGGTACCGGCGAGAGTTACAGGAGAGGTAGAACCAGCCATATCACAGGGAGCGATAATCAAAGGCTGACCATATTCAGCGAACTTAATCAAAACATCGGTCATCATAATGTCAAGCTGCAAAGGAGTATTGGCATTGACAATTGTGATCATATGAGGATGTTTAAGCAATTCTTCCTTGCCGCCAAAAGCAATTTCGCCAGCTTTGAGCATGGCATCCATGTATTCCTCATTACCCGCTACACAGAAAAGGGCTTTATCTGAATGAGTGTAGGTAGCGTAGAACATGGAAAGACAGGAAGAAGGGATGGGAACATCAAAGGGCTGCACCATTAAACCGCCATCTACATGATAATCATCATTAGCATGGAATAATTTAGCGTAATTTACATAATCCTCAATAGTGGCCTGACGCTTTACGCCATTCTTATCGGCGATTTGAGCACAACCATAAAGAGGAGCGAGGTTTACGTTGCTGCCGCCTATAGTAATATTATGTTCCGGGTTTCTGGCATAAAGAGTAAAGGTAGAAGGGGCTTTACGTACCCAATACATCAACTGTTCTTCCGTAAAGTAAGCAACATTGCCTTCAACACGAATTCCATTGGCCTTCAAAATTTCAATGGCTTTGGGATTATGATATTTCATACCAGTTCTTTCCAACATTGCCATTGCGCCTTCATGAATTTTCTGACATCTTTCTTTCATGATAAGATCCTTCTTTCTATTTGTTTTTTTATGAGTTTATGGTTTTGCCTAAAATACAAGTTAACAAATTAGCTGTTTTCTTCCGCTTCCAATTCGGCTTTTTCTTCCGCTGTCAAAGTAAGGTCATATTTACTCCTCTGCCGCATGGACTTGATATAACCAAAAGCCCAAATTATCTGGATCACCAAAATCGGCAAACCGCAGACAACAGATGCCGTCTGTAAGGCTCCAAGACCACCGCTGATCAGAAGAACAAAGGCAACAGCCCCCATTAAAACACCCCAAATTACCTTCAAAATACTGGGAGAGGCTTTGGGATCCCCTTCCTCACCAAGATATTCCGGCTTAACACACATATCGGAAAGGGTCAGTGTCTGAGATTCCATTAAAGTAAGCAGCGAGAATATAACGGCCAGGAAAGCCAGACCAAAAAGGACAGGAGTTAAAGGCAAATTCTCCACATAGGCGAAGAGAGCAACAGAACTGCCCCATTCACTGATAACGCTCCAGATGTCGGAACCGTTTAACTGGAAATCAATGGCAGAACTGCCGAAAATACCAAACCAGGCAATAGCAAAGATAGTCGGCGCTAAAAGATTAACCAAAACAAATTCACGAATTGTCCGGCCTTTTGCCAGCTTGATAAGGAACAAACCGACAAGAGGAGCAAAGGAAAGCCACCAGGCCCAGTAGAAGATTGACCAGCCGCCAACCCAGCCAGTCTGTTTTACTGACTCTAAGTAGAAGGATTCAGGTACGATAAAGGCCAGATACTGACCAATGGCGCTGGTAGTATTGTTGAGGATAAATAAAGTGCCGCCAAAAATAAAGGCCCAAATCATTAAAGCAAAATAGATGTACATATTGGCATTAGAAACATAGGTGATAGCTCTGTGCAAACCAGAACAGGCAGCGCCGATAGTACAAATCACAAGAACACCAATGAAGAAAATAGCAAGAAATGCGTCACTATAACTTGTACCAAAAACATAATTAAAACCTACGCCAAACTGGGATACACCAAAACCAAGAGAAGTGCCCATACCGCCGAGAATGGCAAAAATACAGATAGCGCTGACTACTTTACCCCAGATACCATCACATTTTTCACCAATCAGTGGATATAAGGTGGAAGTGATACTGAAACGGCGTTTACCGTTCATAATAATAAAAGCACAGCAAAGGCCAGCAGCACAGTAAATACCATAAGGATGAAGACCCCAATGCAGGAAGTTAAACTTTAACGCCCCTTCCGCGGCATCAGCGCCACCGGCTTCCCAATCAAGAAAGCCAGGAGGAGTCATCAAATTGGTGAGAGGTTCAGCAACTCCCCAATATACAATACCAATGGCAATACCTGAGGTAAGAGCTACAGCAAACCAGGTAAAAAAGGACATTTCCGGTTTAGCGTCTTTACCGCCAAGGCGTATCTTGCCGTATTTGCTGAAACCAGCCCAAAGACAAAAGGCAACCAAAAAAGTGGAACCTAAAGCATAAAACCAACTAAAATATTTAGTGGTGAAATTAAAGGCGGCAGAAGCTCCGGCACTAAAAGCCTCAGGAGCCACAATGCCGATGATAACGAATACCAGCAAAATCAAAGTAGGCGGCAGAAATATCGCCCAGTCAATTTTTTTGGTAAGAGAAACATTATCGTTTTTCATAGCAATTCCCCTTATAATAAATTTGCAATTATCATTGCAGATACCATAAAGAAATCAAGATAACCTAAAAATCCCGGGACGCCAATTTGTGCACCACAAATAAATAGCACGTAAAACGAACTTAGCATGCTTTCGTTTTACATAATAAATCATTCATCGAGCTCAAATCGACAAATTAAGTTATCGTGATAACTTAAAGACCAAAAAAATATATTCCCCTCTTAAAGGAAAATATATTTTAGGCAGCTTATTTCTTGCTCATTTTTTCAATATATGCAGACTATAATTATAGCGAATTAATTCCATATATTCATCCGTCGCCTTTTGCGCCATTCCTGGCTCGCCCCAGCGATAACGATACAAAGCCAGCATACCGCGAAAAATATAAACATCGGTTTTGCTGAGATAATCAGCACTCTCCAAGGTAATACTGCCCTGATCTGCAGCTCGCTTTAGCATGATAAAATCACGCTCGCGCAGATTGTTGCTTTGCATTACCATGGTAAAATAACTGCCTAAATGAGCTAATTCCTCTGGAAATATAGAGTAATACTCTAAAATTATTTCCTGAATTTTTACATTATTTTCACCAAAAAATAAGTTTTCAAAGATCGGCAAATTTTCAAATGAATAAAAGGCAAATCTTTCCCAAAGCAATAAATTAACTTTTAAGTAATCATCTTCACCTTTTGATATCGCGGCTATATCCTCTGCGTACCGCCGCAAATACCTAACAGATGCCAGCGCCAAAAGATGATCAGCATTACTAAAATGCTTGTACAACGCCGCACTACTGCAGCCTACCCGTTCCGCCACTTTACGTATGGTAAAACCATCAATACCAGATTCTCGCAGAATATCATAGGTAGCTTCTACATATTCTCTTTTCAAAGTACGATGATGTGTGTTTTTGGTTATCATGATTACTTGCCCCTATATTAATACATTTTTTTTGTTCTGTCAACAGCTTTTATCAAAAAAATTAATTTTTTCTTAATAATTTTATCACTCATTGCCAACGCAAGCAAGGTAAAAAAATAGCAGTTTTTTGACTATACATGACATTTTATTTTAAAATTCCAAAAACGCAAATTAAAGCGACTTCTTTCTTACTAACAGCCAAGTAGAACAGAGCAGAACCTCTCTGCCCGGACAAATCAAATTTCCGAATTTTTATGCTTGGCTAAAGCTTTATCATCTTTTCATTAGCAGTCATATAGTATTTAGATAGGAGTGTGATTAAATGAATATTATTGACAGAAATTTCAGAGCTCTAGTCGAGGAAATCAAATCATTAGATGAAAAAGAGCTCTATTATAAAATGAGAAAAAGCTTTGATAAAGTCCCGGAAGAAACCAAAAGAAGCTGTATGGACTTCTTCAATCGTTTTAAGTACTGGGGCTCTCTGGATATAGACAAAGGCATTTATGAGGAAATAGAATTAAAAGAAAAAGCTCTTTCTCAGCATATAGATGACTTTGCCTGGCTTTACAGCCGTCTTGAGGATTACAGATCAAAAAAAACCCTCTACGCCATTTTAAATAATTGGTACAGTTACGATTTTACCAATACAACCCAGACAAAAGAATACCTTTTCGATGAGTATTTTGACCTGGACCTTGTTAAATGCGATAAAAATGAGGTTATTGTGGATTTAGGAGCCTATACCGGCGATACTGTACTTTCTTATCTAAATAATTATGGCGAGGACTGCTATAAGAGAATCTACTGCTATGAAATAACACCGGAAAACTTTAAAATTTTAAAAAATAATCTGGCGTCTTATAAAAATATTGAATTTCGCTTAAAGGGCGTAAGCGATAAAGCAGGAACAATGTCGGTGGCGGATAATAGTACCAGCTCATCGGCGAATACCTTAAGCGATACCGGAGATAAGCAAGTTATTGTAACTACTATAGATAATGACATAAAAGAAACCATAACCCTCATTAAAGCCGATATTGAGGGCTTTGAGCAAAAAGCTATAATAGGCTGTAAAAACCATATACTCAATGACCATCCCAAACTCCTTATTTCTGTTTATCATAATAATGAGGATCTCTGGAAGATCCCCCGCATGATAGAGGATATTTCACCAGATTATAAATTCTATCTGCGCTATAAAAGCTCACCTATCTATCCTACGGAAATTACCCTTTTCGCCCTGTAATTTTATAATATCCTCCTAAGAAAAGGCGGTCCAAAGCCTTAAAACTCTGGACCGCCTTATTGATAAATTAAAATAATTATACCTTATACCGGTGCTACAAGGCACCACCTATTTCCAGACTTAAATCTCAGCAATACTATAAACACAGTCGGATTTAGAATACTATTTACAAATACGGCAGAATATATCCTAAAATACATAACCTTGACCATAGCTACCTCAAAATAAAAGTACAATGCTGATAATTGAAATAAAAAATAAAATCAGCTATAATATTGTCAAGTAATGAGCAGGAGGTAGATTATGAAACAAGATATGATAGCCGTAGTAGATTTGGGCAGCACAAGAAATACTGACGTGGCCAGAGCTATACGAAATTTAGGTGTTTACAGCGAAATATGCAATTTTGATATAACAAAGGATGAATTAAAAAAACTGCCAAACTTAAGAGGAATTGTGGCTAATGGCGGACCCAATGACATAGTTGACGGTACTAAAGTAGTGCTAAGCCAGGAAATCAAAGACTGCGGACTACCTATCTACACCTTCGATTATGAGGAAGACGGCAAAACCAATCCTATGCCCTTAGAAGACGATAAAATAGCTGAAGCTCTCAGAGATTTTGTCCTTAAGGAATGTAAAGCTGAAGCTAATTGGAATATGGAAAACTTCATCGCCGATCAGGTGGAACTTATCAGGGAACAGGTAGGAGACAAACAAGTACTCCTGGCTTTATCCGGCGGCGTGGATTCCTCTGTTGTGGCCGCTCTGCTCTTAAAGGCAGTGGGCAAACAGCTGACTTGCGTCCATGTTAACCATGGCCTTCTCCGCAAAGGTGAACCTGAACAGGTAGTAGAAGTTTTCAAAAATGAATTAAAGGCCAATTTAGTATATGTAGACGCCAGTGACCGCTTTTTAAATAAATTAGCTGGGGTAGCTGATCCTGAGGAAAAACGGAAAATCATCGGCGCGGAATTTATCCGGGTTTTCGAGGAGGAAGCCAGAAAACTTCAAGGAATTGAATTCTTAGCCCAAGGCACCATCTATCCGGATATCGTGGAAAGCGGTACTAAAACCGCGAAAATGGTTAAAAGCCACCATAATGTAGGCGGACTCCCTGAGGATCTCCGTTTCTCTCTGGTAGAACCCCTGAAAATGCTCTTTAAAGATGAAGTGAGAGCCTGCGGCACTGCTTTGGGACTGCCTGACAATATGGTATATCGTCAGCCCTTCCCCGGCCCTGGTCTGGGGGTACGCTGCTTAGGCGCTATCACCAGGGATCGCCTGGAAGCGGTGAGAGAATCCGATGCCATTCTGAGAGAGGAATTTGCCGCTGAGGGCTTAGCGGATAAAGTATGGCAGTACTTTACCATTGTACCTGATTTTAAATCCGTGGGAGTACGGGATAACGCCCGCTGCTTCGATTGGCCGGTGATTATACGCGCTGTCAATACCGTAGACGCTATGACTGCGGAAGTGCCGGAACTGCCTTGGCCGGTACTGCAAAAAATCACCCAGCGTATACTCAAAGAAGTGACTGGTGTTAACAGAGTCTGCTTTGATATGTCGCCTAAACCTACCGCCACCATCGAGTGGGAGTGATATTTTCATAATTATTCAGTCCCGGAAAGCCTTGCTGATGCAGGGCTTTCCGTAATTTTTGTTTTAGCGGCTCAAATACACCAAATATCACCGATTTTTATAACCGCCAGCGCAAAAATACCGCCGAAAGAAAAAACAAACCAAGATTTTGGAGGAAGATAGATTGCGGACAGCCAGAGAATATAAGGAAAATTTACAAAACTTCGGCACTTTCGACGGTGTCAAAGCAATAATACTTTACGGCATTTATATACTGGTTTTATTTATACAAGGACTGACCTATACTACTAATTTCAGCATTGAGGTTCTAAACGGACTGCAGATAATATTTCCCCTGCTCCTGCTGATTATCGGAATTTTATTTATTGCCTTAGCTAAAGAAAAAATCAGCACTGTCGGTTTAAGCGGTAAAAAAATTTTTTCAAGCTTGCTATGGGGAGCATTATTGGCAATAGCCTTTATAATAGGAATAGTTATTTATTTTCTAACCATAGAAAAAAAGGCAATTGCCATAACCACTCCGACGCTAAGTACATTAGGCATATTTATCATTGGCGCCCTACAGGAAGAAATTATTTTCCGAGGTTATATTCAGACTCGTTTAACTGGTATAACCAAACAAACAGCAATATCATCATTATGTACGGCTTTGCTATTCCTGCTTATGCACTATCCTACACGCTGGGTCGTAGGGGGATTCTCTCTAACCACTTTATCACTGTATTATGTGATAACTTTAATAATATTGCATTTTCTCTGCGATTTTGTCTATAAAAGAACAAACTGCTTATGGGGAGCAATAGCATTACATTTTTTATATAATGTGGGACAATCAATGCTGGCTTTATAAACCATCGATTATCGGTCTGATGCTATTCTGAGATTAATAACACCTCACAAATTTTATCCGCCGGTAAAAAAGAATAGTGCTTATAGAAAAACAAATACTCAAAAAAAAAGAAACCTCAGAGAATCTTAATTACCAGGTTCTCTGAGGTTCTTTATGATTTACTTTAAATTTAAGCCGTTAATAACCGATCCTTCACCTAACAATAGATACCTTTCCCGCCAAAAATTTACCAGCAATCTGGCCCAGTTTCTTTATTTACTTATGTATTAAAAGTATTTTTTAGGTTAAGTATAGGCTAAATAACGTCTTGCTAAATAATGAGTTATGGCGGAACGTGAAATAATGCCGACTACTTTGTCATTGTCTACCACCGGCACTTTTTTTACGCCGGCCTCGCTCAAAAGTTTGCAGACATCTTTAAGAGTGGCAGCGGCCTGTATTGTAATCGCTCTGTTAGTACCTATCTCCAGTACATTGAAATCAAGAATAGACTTCATCTTGTCCTCAAAATCGGCATCAGGATTCCAAAAATAATCAAAAAATAAAGTTGAACTGTCAATTGCCGCCAAAGGATGCTTATCTCCCTGCAAATAACGAATTATATCACCATCACTAATAAAGCCAACAGCCCTCTGATCAGGGGAAACTATCGGCGCCCCGCTTATATTCTTATCAGAAAAATAGATGAGAGCTTGCCGTACAGTGGCGTCTTGACCTAATGCGTATACATCTCCTTTCATATACTTGCTGACTAAATCAGGACTTTCTTTGACAACAACAACATTACCTTTCAGTTTTTGATAATATCTATCTATATAAACTACATAGATCACTCCGCCGATTACATAAGCTACAGCTGTTAAAGCAAAACCCACTGACAGACCAATGGTCTCCTGCAGACAACCCATTAAAAGAGAACCAATTCCTATACCGATGTCATAGGAAAGCAGATAAGTGGCGTTGGCCACGCCCCGTTTTGGCGCCGGTGTAGTACCCGTAACAAAGGATTGAAAAAGCGGCTGTAAAATACCATAGCCAAAACCAAAGAAAAATCCCGCCAGCAACAAGTGGAGACCTGTTGATAAAAATACATAGCTGGCCATAGTAACAATCAAAATGACCAAACTAATACAAACTAAAGCATGGTGCTTGCCGGCATCAATAATTTTTTGCGTGGTCAGCTTAGATAAGAGCATACCAATAACTAAACAAATATAAAAATAAGGAATGACGGACATTAAATTTTTTTCCTGGGCCAAGATGGAAGAATAAGCGATTACAGCACCATAGGGAATCATAATGAACATCATATTGAACATGAAGGGAAGAGCCGGACCATATATGGAATCTTTAATCCTAAACTTCTTCGGCTTCACCTTGGGATACTTGATTCTGCAGCATGATACGCAAATTAAGGCAGCTGCAGTAATAGCAAAAATAGTAAGAAACGACGCCTTACTACTCATGTGATTCTGTACCTGAATACCAACATAAGGACCTAAGGCCATACCAATAGAAATGGTAAAGGCAAACCTGCTGATACCCTCTGTAATTTTAGCGGGAGGCAGAACATCACTGGCTAAGGTCATTGTCGCTGAGCCGCATACGGAATATACAGCTCCCATATATAAACGTATTACAATCAACACGGCGAAAATGGGAAAAATAATAAAACTGGGAAAGGCTAAACAAAACAAACCTAAAAATAATAAATATACTCGATAACGGTTAAAATTATCCAATAAATAGCCGGCAACAGGCCGAAATAAGATAGTAGCCACAGACATCGCCGTTAAAACAACGCCAATCTTTGAACCGGTAATGCCAATTTCCTGGCAATAGACTGGTATAATAGGAATAGAAGCATAAAAGGCCGCTAAAACAAGTAAATTGGTGAGAAAAAGAAGAATAAATTTTCTATTCCATATTTTTTTACTGTTTTCCATATAAGACTATCTCCTTTAAAATTAATAAGGTGGCAATTGCCACCTTATTAATCTATCATAAATTTTATGCTTCGTCAATATCTGGTTGCAAAGGCAACTAAATTGTATTATAATCGTCTATATAAGGAGGCTAATCCTATGCCCGACATTATGGAGGATCCCTTTAAAGCTATTTCCATACTATACAGAAAGTCACATATCTGGCTCAATAACGGCTGCATACAGCATGAACTTACAGCAGCTCAAGCCGTTATAATCCTGATCAGCTGCGACTTTGAAGTCTTAACCCAAGATGACATTACTAAACGTTTGGGGCTTGATAAAAGCGTAATCGCCAAAACCGTAACGAAATTAGCGGATAGAGGATACCTTACTCGTCATAACAATATAAAAGATAAACGAACATATGATATCTGTCCTACAGAAAAAGCATGGCAAGTCTACCCCCGCGTCAAGGAGCAAGTTGATCTCTGCTTCCAGCGTATGACTAAAAATATGACTGACAGTGAACAAAAGGAATTTCAGCGTCTTTTAAGGCTGGCCGCGGCGACAACCCTATCTATAGACGATGAATAGAAAAAAGCCGCTGCCATAAAAATAAATTTATCAGCCCAGAACCATAATGGATTTTGGTTAAGAACAAAGTAAAATCAGTGTATAAACAAATAAAAATATAGCTTCTAAGTCGTTGGTTTTCCTGTTTCAGCATTAAACAGGTCAACGGCTTTTTTGTTGAGAGGAAATTAAATAATGGCAAAAAATAATGCTTACATGAAAACAAAACCTGTTTTTCCCCTACTTATGTCAATGTCTGTACCTATGATGTTATCCATGCTTATACAGGCTCTTTATAATATTATAGACAGTATTTACGTATCCCGCCTCGGCACCCAGTCTCTTACCGCCGTATCACTGGCCTTTCCCTTACAGAATACCATTATTTCCCTGGCCGTAGGCATTGGTGTAGGTATAAGCTCGGCTATCGCCATCCACCTTGGCGCGGAACAGCAAGAAAAGGCTAACAGAGCCGCTACCCTGGGCATAGCCTTAAGCATGGCTCATTGTCTTATCTTTATTCTAATAGGTATTTTTGTAACAGAACCATTTTTAAAACTATTTACAACGAACCCAGAGACTCTTTCAGAGGCTACCATATATTGCCGTATAGTACTTTGTCTCTCCTTTGGCTGTATTTTACAGGTAACTATGGAAAAAATCTTTCAGGGTATCGGCGAAATGAAAATAACCATGTTCCTTTTAGCTACCGGCTGTATCATTAACATCATTCTTGACCCCATTCTGATTTTCGGACTTTTAGGGTTTCCCGCCTTAGGAGTGGCAGGTGCCGCCATAGCTACTGTTATAGGCCAAATAAGCGCCTTTGTTCTTTATATTATCGTCTATCTTTCACGTCCCTTTGCCGTTACTATACATCCCCGATTTTTATGCCGGGACGCGCATATCATAAAAATTATTTACGGTGTTGGCCTGCCTGCCACCGTTATGATGCTCCTACCCTCTGTCCTTGTTACCGTACTAAATAGAATCTTAATATCTTTTTCCGAAATATATGTGGCAGTACTGGGAGTATACTTCAAACTGCAAACCTTTATTTATATGCCGGCTAACGGCATAGTAATGGGAATGCGCCCCCTTATCGGCTATAATTACGGTGCCGGTGAAAGTGAACGGGTTAAAAAAATTATACTCTACAGCCTTTATTCCAGCGGCGCTATCATGCTCCTTGGCACTATATTATCATGGACAATACCACGGCAAATTTTTCTGCTCTTCGATGCCGCCGGAGAAATGCTGACAGCAGGTATTACGGCTTTACCCATTATTAGTCTTGGCTTTTTAGTCTCTGCCATTGGCCTAATCTATTCCGGCGTCTTTGAAGCTATGGGGGAGGGCAAGTATTCTCTAATCATTTCGCTTCTGCGCCAATTTATTATTACTATACCCTTGGCTTTACTGTTATCCCGTTTTTTCGGGCCTATTGGCGTATGGGTCTCTTTCCCTGCCGGCGAGATTATTGCCGCTATTACAGGCGTCATACTTTTAAAATCATTTAAAAAAGGAACTTATTCTCCCTTATAATGGTATTTATAAATACTGGTTGCTCACTAATGATTTAATTGCCTTACAGAGGTTTTTATGCTATACTGATTATACTGTTTTATGACTTTATTATGGAATTTGTTTCACAAATTACAAGGAAAAATCTGTAAGGGAAATAAGCGTCCTATTTTAAGGAGGAAATATGTCTGAAGAAGTAAAAGAAGCCTGTGGGGTTATAGGCTTTTACAATAACGATCATTGGAATTTGCCCAAAGATCTCTATTACGGTATCTTTGCTTTACAGCATAGGGGTCAGGAAAGCTGCGGCATGGCTGTAAGCAAAAACGGCAACGTAACTCATCATAAAGATATGGGTTTGGCCAACGATGTTTTCTCCAATGATATAATAGAAAAACTCCAGGGCGATATAGGCATCGCCCATTGCCGTTATTCCACTACCGGCGACAGCGAAAAAGCTAATGCCCAGCCTTTAGTTATGAGCTCAGTCAACGGTACCTTATCCTTAGCCCATAACGGCAATCTGGTGGACTCAGCAAAACTGCGGCAAAAACTCATGGCAGAACAGGGAGCCATTTTCCATACCTCTTTGGATTCAGAAATTTTCGCCTATCTTATCGCCAGAGAAGAGGTGGGAGAATATAATCTGGAAAAAGCTGTACGCCGAGCCACTAAAATGGTGTCCGGCTCCTACGCTCTTTTAGTGATGAGTCCTGAAAAATTGGTGGGTATACGAGATCCACTGGGTATTAAACCCCTCTGTCTTGGCATGAAGGGTAAATCCTACATTTTAGCCTCGGAAAGCTGCGCCATAGACGCTATCGGCGGCACTTTTATCCGGGATATCGAACCAGGGGAATTGGTAGTAATCGATAAAGAGGGTGTTCATTCCCAGCCCCATAAAGAAGAATTACCTACACCCCGTCCCTGTATTTTTGAATATATTTACTTCGCCAGACCAGATAGTATTTTAGATGGACAAAGTATCTATCTGTCCCGACATATCGCCGGCAAAATACTGGCTCAGCGCTATCCCGTAGACGCCGATGTAGTCATAGCCGTACCAGACAGCGGTATTGACGCCGCTATCGGCTACAGTGAGGAGTCCGGTATTCCCTACGGCGTTGGCCTCATTAAAAACCGCTATATCGGCAGAACCTTTATTCAGCCAGTGCAAGTACAGCGGGAAGAAGCGGTACGTATCAAACTCAATACCCTGAAACATACGGTAGACGGCAAAAAAGTCGTATTAGTAGACGACAGCATGGTAAGAGGCACCACCAGTGCCAGCATTATCAAAATGCTGAAAAAAGCAGGAGCTAAGGAAGTACATATGCGCATCAGCGCGCCGCCTTTTATCTGGCCCTGTTTCTTCGGCATAGATCTGCCGGAGAAAAAACAGCTTACCGCCTGCAATCACACTATCGAGGAAATAAGGGAATTATTAGACGCTGATTCGTTAGGTTTCTTCAAAGTGGAAGATCTGCCTCTTATTGTTCCGGACTGTAAATTAAAAGGCTATTGTGACGCCTGTTTCTCCGGGGATTATCCAGTACCCGTCACTATAGAGGAAAATTAAACCATGGAAAAAGATATCCATAGACTGCTGCGGGCAAAACGTGACGCTGAAGCTCTGACCCTGCTCCAAACAGGACAAGCTACCTGTGACGATGAGGTTATAGTCCTGGCTCTTGATAATGGCTGTCAGAAAACTATTAAGTACCTGCGTCAGCAAAATCTCATTACCTTAGCAGGGAAAAAAAGACGAGAAGCTGAAAGACAAAAAGCCTTTGCCGCTAAATTGGCGGCTCTGGAAAATATGACCAACTTAATGGAAAAAGACTTAAACAATAAAGAAAGGATAAAAAAATGAGCGCTATCGACTTTGAAGTTACGGTAGAACTAAACAGCACCGACAGAATAAAGGCGATGATCTACAATATTTTTTTCCGGCGGAAATGGGTAATATTTTACGTCGGTATCTTCGTTATCTTCTCTTTGTTAGTCTTAGGCGCCAAAATATTTGGCCTCTATGATGTGCCTATGCCCCTTGTGCTATGTGCCGGCGGTCTTATTCTCCTCCTGGTTTTGTTTCTTGTCAGCATAGTCATGGCTAGTCAGGGAGCTAACTCTAAACGCTGGCTCCGCTTTACTGAAACCTCCTTCATCACCTCAGCGGGAAGAGACAATAAACATTTATCCTTTAAATGGCAGGACCTTTACTACACTGGCAGCACTAAAAATTATTTCTATATTTACCTTGACGCGTCTCAATTTATAATCGTACCTAAAAGATACCTGTCAAAAGAGGAAATAAAACTGCTGAAAGACTTCATTTAAACAGGAGAATACTTATGAAAAAATTCGCCCATATTATCTGGGGAGCAGGTTATGATACGGAAAGAGATCACTGTACCTTTCAGAACAGGAATCAGATAACTTCCATCTTTACTGTCAATAGCTTCGATGAGGCTCTAAACAAAATCCAAACACTGCTGGCAGAGGGCTACGGAGCCTTTGAACTCTGCGGTGCCTTCGGAGAGGAAAACGCCGCTAAACTAAGGGAAGCTATCCACGGTCAGGCACCTATAGGTTATGTCTACTACCAACCAGAGGATCAAAAAAAAGCCACCGCTTTTTTCCGGGGCTAAAAATAAAAATATAGATTTTAAAAACCGTTGAAAATATTTTCAACGGTTTTTCTATCAGTATGCCACTATTCTTTTTACTTTAGCCCCCAAGGAATTCAAAATATCCTCTATAGCACTGTAACCACGATCAACATGACTTACTCCGCTGATAGTTGTTTCACCTTCGGCGCCTAAAGCAGCTATGATCAAAGCGGCGCCGCCACGCAAATCGCCGGCCTCAACCTTAGCCCCTTCTAACTTTTGCACCCCTTTGATTACGGCTAAAGTGCCTTCTGTCTCAATATCAGCACCCATTTTTCTTAACTCGCCGCAATACTGAAAACGGTTCTCAAAAATACTTTCCCGCACTAAGGAAGTTCCTGGAGCTATAGCTAAAGCCGCTGCAAATTGAGGCTGAAGATCCGTAGGAAAACCAGGATAGGGTAAGGTTTTAAGGTGTAATGACCTTATAGGACGCTGCTTCCTGATCCGCAGTTTATCCTTATACCTCTTAACCTCAATACCCGCCTCATGAAGCTTGGCTAAGACCGGTTCCATATTTTCAGGAGCCGCCTTATCTAAAAGCAAATCACCACCGGTTACCGCCGCCGCCAGCAGGAAAGTACCAGCCACAATACGGTCAGACACAATAGAATATTCTACGCCGCTTAATTTCTTCACACCTTCAATAGTCAAGGTATCACTGCCTATACCCTTAATACGGGCTCCTGCCTGATTAAGAAAATTACAGAGATCTACTACCTCAGGTTCTTTAGCTACATTGCGCAGCACTGTCAAACCTTCAGCCTTCACTGCCGCCATAATGATATTCTCTGTAGCCCCAACACTGGGAAAATCCAGATATATATCTTTACCACGCAGCTTCTTAACATGGCTGACAAAGGAACCGCCTTGTTCCTTAATATCTACACCTAATTCCCTTAAACCCTGGACATGAATATCCATGGGACGGGAACCTATAGAACAACCACCAGGCATGGGAATGTCCCCGCCGCCAAATCTACTAAGAAACGGGCCCCAAATCAAGTTGGACGCCCGCATAGTTTTCATAAGCTCATCAGGTATTTTCCTTTTCTCCATACTGGTGGTATCAATAATTACCGAATCATCTTGAGTTTTCACTTTACAATGACAGTAGCTCAATATCTCCTTCATTGCCGCCACATCAGTTAAATTCGGCACTCGATGTAAAATAGTTTCTCCTTCCAACATAATAGAAGCGGCCATAATGGGTAAGACGGCGTTTTTAGCTCCCTGGGGCATATATTCTCCCTTTAGAGGCAAACCGCCGGAAACCTGCAAAAGCTCCATAGCGTCCTCCTAAAGCCTTATACCCTTACTCTTCGCCGATAAGACGAACCTCGGGTTCAAGGATTACATCAAATTTCTCCTTTACTATATTCCGAACTTCGTCAATTAGTGACAAAACATCACAGGCTTTAGCGGAACCTCGGTTCACGATAAAATTACCATGCTTCTCGGAAACCTGAGCGTCACCGTGGCGCAGGCCTCTAAGACCTGCGGCTTCCACTAAACGACCAGCATGGTCATTAGGAGGATTTTTAAAAACGCTGCCAGCAGAAGGATATTCCAAAGGCTGATTTTTGCGCCGGAGACGCAAAGTAGCTTCGACCTGAGCTATTAAGTCATCAGCCTTACCCTTGTTTAAAGCAATTTCCACTTCTGTTACTACAGCACCGGAATTCATAAGGGAAGTATTGCGATATCCATAATTTAATTCTTCAACCCCTAAGGTTTCCAGCTCACCACATTTATTGATAATCTCTACAGAAACTAATGCCTCATAAAAACAATGGCCGTAAGCGCCGGCGTTCATTACCGCCGCCCCGCCTAAACTGGCGGGAATGCCAGCGGCCCATTCCAAACCCTGATATCCCATTTTCGCAGTTTCCCGGGCAGCCTTTGATAAAATAACTCCGGCCTGAGCCTTTAATCTGTCACCCTCAATGACATAAGAGGACATGGCATCAGATATACAGATGACCAAACCACGGATACCTCCATCCAACACCAGCATATTGGAACCATTGCCCATAACCAGATAAGGTATATCTTCCTGACCGGCAAAGGCTAAAGCGGCTCTAATGTCATCACCGTCTACCGGCAGGAAGAGGCAATCAGCCCTACCCCCAATCCGCCAGGTAGTATGGGCGGACATTGGTTCATCATAAAGGATTTTCCCTCTAACCCGTTGTTCAAGGCCGGAAAAACTCATCTTTTGTCTTCCTCCTCAAGATAGGCACAAAGCTTTTCCGTAGTTTTTACTATATCCCCTGCGCCCATCATTAAAACTAAATCGCCTTCCTGAATATTGTCCTTAAGATAGGATAATATAGCCTCACTGCTGTGACAATAAATAGGATTCAAACCCTTGGACTTCACCTCATCAACAATAAGCTGTGAGGTAATACCTTCTACCCTCGGTTCCCAAGCTGAATAAATTTCGTCAATGAGGATGACATCAGCCTCGCCGAAAGAAGCCCCAAAATCCCTAAACAATTCAGAAACCCGCGTATAGCGATGGGGCTGAAAAACCGCCACAACTCTGTCATAACCACATTTTTTAGCCGCGGCAATAGTAGCCTGAACCTCAGTGGGATGATGAGCGTAATCATCCACTATCATAATATGCTTATCATCGTTTTGATACAATACCTCAAAACGCCGGCCAGTTCCCTCAAAATCTTTTAAAGCCTCTATACTTTCGGCAAAAGGTACACCAGCTATATATGCAGCATACATGGCCCCTAAAGCATTTGCCACATTGTGATCTCCAGGCACCTGCAAAAATAATTCGCCCACAAATTCACCTTTGTAATAAACCTGAGATGTGGTAGTCAGATCCTTGGCTGCAATATCCCTGGCCGTAAGATCAACGGCCTTATGCTCTAAACCATAGGTGAAATAATCATGCTTTAAAAGAGGCAGAATCTCTGTTACCATCTTATTGTCAAGACATACGATTATCTCATCACTGCTGTTGCAAAAATCAGCAAAGGCCTTTTTTAAAACTTCAGGGTCTTCATTATAATGCTCCATATGCTCAGGCTCAATATTAGTTACCACCGTTAGATAGGGAGAAAGTTTAAGAAAAGAACGGTCGCTTTCATCGGCTTCTACCACCCAAATATCACTGTCATCCTTTAAAGCATTGCTGCCAATCAAAGGCAATATACCGCCAATGGCTATGTTGGGCTTACGGCCAGACTTGCGCATTATCTGACTTAACATACCTGAAGTGGTAGTCTTGCCATGAGCGCCGGCTACCGCCAGACCCTTTTGGCCGTTAAATAAACGGGCCAATAAATCGCCTCTATGAGTAATAGGAATACCTAATTCCCGCCCCCGCAGTAATTCAGGATTATCATCTTTAATAGCAGAAGAATATATTATTTCGCCGCAATCCGCCGGAACATTAGAAGCTTTATGACTCAGGTGAATCTCAGCTCCCTGTTCTATTAATTTTTTCACCAGATAAGAGGACTTCATATCCGAACCGCTTACTCTATAGCCCATGGACAATAATATTTGCGCCAAAGCGCTCATTCCAATACCGCCTATAGCGATAAAATGCACAGCTTCCTTTTGCCTTGTCATGGTTAATCTCCCTCCGAAGGCCCTGCCTTCTGTAAATCATATATTTTAATTTCTCTTATTTTCCTTCAACAATTCCAAACCTGCCTTGACTATATTAGATAAGGCCTCCGGACGTCCTTCCGCCGCCATGGCTTCAGACATGGCCCTCCGCTTAGACTCATTATCTATAAGATCGTCAAGGGCGGTAAAAAGAGAAGTAGGTAAATCTTTATCCAACACCATACTGGCGGCGCCAACAGACTGATAATAGGCGGCATTCTTCTCCTGATGACCATGGGAAAAAGGATAGGGAACCAAAACACCTGTTATGCCCTTGGCCGCTATCTCCGCTAAAAAGGAAGAACCTGCCCTGGATACCACAATATCGGTACGGCTCAAAACCATATCCATATTATCCTCATATTCCTTAACTATCACATGGGGAAAACCAGCTATGGACGACGCGTCATCCCGGTTAAGCTTACCAACTATATGATAAAACAAAACCTTTCTTCCCCGGGACATCTGCCGGTAATAAGCAGCCATAGCCTCATTAATATGATGGGAACCCTGACTGCCGCCGGTTACGGTGACAACTAAAGTATCATCATCCACACCTATATACTTACCGCCAGCCTCGTAATCAGAGGTCAAAATGGCATCGCGTATAGGCATACCGGTAATTCTAATATTCTTACAATTCTTAATTTGTGATACCGTGGTTTTGTAGGTCAGACATAAGCAGTCCACCTGGGGAATCAAAGTAGCGTTGGCTTTGCCTATCTCCGCATTAGCCTCATGAATCAGTGTCTTGCAGCCTAAATTTATCCCAGCTTTGAGCACGGGAAAAGAAGCATAGCCACCAGTGCCGATAATGAGATCCGGCTTAAAATCCGCTACCAGTTTCTTAGCCATTCTTCCCGATTTTACTAAATTAAAAAGAGCTTTAGGCATAGTAAATAGGTTTTTATTGCGGATACCCTCTACTGGTAAAAAATCCGCCTTAAAAACCTCATGTTTCATAATATCCTTTTCTATACCATTCACTGAGCCTATATAGCGCACCTCAGCGCCGAGCTTCGCGAACTCATGACCAATGGCTAAAGCGGGATAAAGATGTCCCCCTGTGCCGCCGCCAGTTATAATAATACGCATTAACTGCCTCCTTCAGGCAAGTATGATGATAAATTCAATAATACGCCTGCTCCCGCCAAAGTAAACAAGAGAGAGCTGCCGCCATAACTAATAAAGGGCAGAGCAATACCGGTAACCGGCATCATGCCTGTGGCCACAAAAAAATTAATCAGAGTCTGTACTCCTATCAATGAGGTTATCCCCAAAGCTAAAAGAGCACCAAAAGTATCCTCTAAAGTAATGGCTACACGAATACCCCGCCAAATAAAAACAGCAAAAAGCATTACCGTAAATAAAGCACCGATAAAACCAAGCTCCTCACCTATAAGGGCAAAAATAAAATCCGTATGGATCTCCGGCAAATAATACCATTTAGAACCACCGGCTCCTAAACCAACACCAGTAAAACCCCCGGAACCAATGGCAATGAGCGACTGCACCGTCTGAAAACCATAGCCTAAAGGATCCGCCCAGGGATTTAAAAACGCCGTAAATCTGGCCATGCGGAAAGGCTCAAGGACAATGGCAAGAACTACCAAAAAACAGCCTAAAATTACCATGGCTATAAGATAGCGATACTTTACACCGCCACCCAACATCATGAGGAAAGCAGCGCCTACCAATGCCACACAAGTACCTAAATCCGGCTGAAGCATGATTAAAACACAAAAAATCCCCAAAATACCAAGATGATAAAGAAAACCTCGGCCAAATTTATCCATACTATCTCTATGTTTACTCATATTATATGCGAAAAAAAGAATTAACGCAAGTTTTGCCATCTCCGAAGGCTGAAAATGAATCGAACCTAAAACAATACTCCGCTCTGCCCCTAAAGAACTTACCCCGGCGCCTACCTTTACTAAAACCAGAAAAATAATGGCTATTATCAAACCAGGCCAAGCTAATTTCTCTAAAAAATGGTAATCTATCTTTAACATGAAAAACAGTACGATCAGGCCTAAAAATGCCCATAAACACTGCTTTTTTAAATAATAAAAGCCATCGTTTATACTGCTGTCCGCCGCCATATACTGGCTGGCGCTGAATACCATGACTATACCCATGGTAAGTAAACCTAATACGGCAAAAAGCAGCAGTAAATCAGGTTGCCCCCTCCTCTTTAGTGGTGCGGCCATTGGTTTTCCTCCCTTTAAGCTTCAACACGTTGTCCTTGAAAACCTCTCCACGTTCCTCAAAACACGAAAACTGATCAAAACTGGCAGTAGCCGGTGATAATAAAACTATATCGCCTTTTACCGCCTGAGCCGCCGCGGCTTGAACCGCCGCCGCCATATCACTGACTATCTCAAATTTATCGTAACCAACTTTACGGGCTGATGCCGCTATTTCCCCGGCACACTCACCCATTAAAACCGTATAGCGGACTCTTTCCTTAATCACTTTGGCTAATTCATCAAAGCTGGAGCCTTTATTGCGGCCGCCGGCAATAAGTATGATAGGCGTATCACCGTAAGAGGCTAATGCCTTAAGGACTGAATCAGGATTTGTTGCCTTGGAATCGTTAATATAAGTAACTCCCTTAACAGCACAAACTTTTTCCATACGATGCTCTACGCCTTTAAAAGTCTTTAAAGTCTTTCTGATTACTTTATTATCAATATTCAACAATTTCGCTACGGTAATAGCGCCCATGGCGTTCTCCAAATTATGCGGACCTAAGAGCAGGATCTCTCTTCTGTCCATCACTGTCTCATCTGAAGCATCAATTCCGTCATAACGGAAAATAATGTTATCACCCCGTAAAAAAGTGCCTCTGTATAAAGTTTCCTGCTGTGAGAAAAATACAGGCCGGGATTTTATGCCATCCACTAACGAAGCTATGTAGCTGTCGTCATAATTAAGTACCGTAAAGTTTTCTTTAGACTGACAGCGGGCTAAGTTTCCCTTCGCCGCCAAATAACCGGACATAGAACCATGACGGTTTAAGTGATCCGGCGTAAGATTCAGGAATAAAGAGACTCTGGCATTTAACTTATCTATGGTTTCCAGCTGAAAACTGGACATTTCCACCACATAATAATCATAAATATCCGCTGTGGCCTGTAATAACGGTGTACCTATATTGCCGCCGACAAAAACTTTATAACCGGCATTTTTCAAAATTTCCCCTATCAGCGTAGTAGTAGTGGTCTTACCGTTGGTACCGGTTATGCCAACTATAGGTCCTTTAATAAAAGCGGCAGCCAATTCCAGTTCCCCTAAAATAGGAATATTTTTCGACTTGAGTGATACCGCCACTTTGTGAGTTAAGGGTATACCCGGACTTATAACCGCGAAATCCCAATCCATATCAGGAGGATTAACACCTAAACAAAAATCAGCAGCGGCAATAGTATTATAGGAATCTTTTCTTGCCTCACTGTCGTCATAAAGCGTCACAGCGGCTCCCTTTTCCAATAAAAAACCGGCAGCGCTGATACCGCTTTTACCACCGCCTAAAACTAAAACTTTTTTATTCTTTACCCGCATTTTATTACCTTCTTAAATCAGACATTTTATTCTATGATATATTTTAAAAATAAATGAGCAATCCCAGACACATAAATACCAAAGCTGCTAACCAAAAAACTATTACAGTTTTATTTTCACCCCAGCCAAGACCATTTTCCACCTCAAAGCTGTGATGAATAGGAGCCATGGGAAAAACTCGCTTTTTAGTAAGTTTATAGCCGACAACCTGTATCATTACGGAAAGAGCTTCTATAACATAGACGCCGCCAATAACGATAAGCAGCAGTTCTGTACCAGTTAAAATAGAAAGTACCGCTAAGCCGCCGCCTAAAAATAGAGAACCAGTATCACCCATAAAAACTTTGGCGGGATGATGGTTGAATACTAAAAATGATAAACAAATACCAGCCATTACGCCGGCGAAAACTGTTAAACCCACATAGCTTATACCAGCAAAGGGCGGTGACTCAATACAATGATAAGCGATGATACCATAGCCTACATAAGCAAAAAAGGAAGTGCCGGCGGCTAAACCATCCATGCCATCGTTGAGATTGACCCCGTTTGTCACACCAGCCACCAGGATAAAAGCTAATATATAATAAAATACGCCGCCATCCCAAGGACCGACAAAGGGTACAGTCAGAGTGGTGCCTCGGTCTAACCATAAAGTTGCGCCAAAAATCAGCAGAACAGCAATAAGGATTTCTCCCGCCATTTTCTGCCAGGCACGCAAACCCAGGGATTTACCGTGTAAAGTTTTGAGAAAATCATCGGTAAAGCCTAAGAGACCGTAAAGAGTAGTAAATATGACAGCAAACCACATTGTCGCTGACATGTCCCCCCAAAATAGGGTAACCAAAATTAGATTGATTATGAAAATTACGCCACCCATTGTCGGAGTGCCACTCTTCTTTAGATGACTACGGGGGCCATCGGTCCTCACATTCTGACCAAAATTCAATTTTTTTAATATAGGTATGGCCACAACAGCCAATATGATACCCACTATTACCGCAGTAACCAGGGGCCACAAAAATATTCTCATACTATTCAACCTCTATTATTTTTCCCTGGCGAGAAGAGCCTTTTCCGCCTCCTCGAAATCATCAAAATGCACCTTGGTCTTGCCTATAATCTGGTAATCCTCATGGCCCTTACCAGCTATAACCACCAAGTCATCTTCAGCTGCCATGGTAATGGCTTCCTTAATTGCCTCGCGACGGTCTATTATAACTCTATAAGCGCCGCCGCTGGCCTTTACTCCCTCTTCTACCATGGCTACTATAGCCTCAGGCTTCTCCGTACGGGGATTATCTGAGGTAACTATCGCCAAATCCGCACCGCTGCCTCCAATTTTACCCATATCATACCGTTTGCTTTTGTCCCTGTCACCACCGCAGCCAAAAACTAAAATAAGACGTCCTTTTTTCATAGCATTAGCGGTTTTCACAATATTATCTAAGCCATCAGGACTATGAGCATAATCTATTATTACCGTAGGACCAGAGTTAGCTTTTACTTTCTCAAAACGGCCCTTTACCTGTTTTACCTTATCCAGAGAAGCGATAATAAAGTCAAGAGGCAAACCCTCACATTCCAGCATGGCAATGGCGGTTAAAGCATTATATACATTAAAGTTACCCAAAAGCGGCATATGGACTTTAAAGGTCTCGCCCCGGCGTGTCAGATCAAAACTGGTGCCGCCATGATCCGCCTTAATATTGTGAGCGTAATATTGAGCCTCTTCTCTCAAACCAAAAGTTACCGTCTTTACCTGACAGACCTTCAAAAACTCAGAGCCATAAGGATCATCTATATTGATAACAGCAAAGGCGTCCTTATCTAAACCGGTAAACAGCTTTTCTTTAGAGGCAAGATAATCCTGGAAATCATGGTGATAGTCAAGATGATCCTGGGTTAAATTAGTAAAAGCCGCACCAGCAAAGTTTAAAGCGGAAACACGACCCTGCTTCAAGCCATGTGAACTTACCTCCATAATGCCATATTCACAGCCGGCGTCTACCATAGCTCTTAAATAGGCGGAAATTTCTAAAGATTCCGGTGTTGTACAGGTTGCGGGAATCACCTTATCACCTATAATGATATGATTGGTTCCTATAAGTCCAGCCTCACTGCCATAATTGCCGAGTATTTCTTTGAGCAAATGAGTTGTAGTTGTCTTGCCATTAGTACCGGTAACACCAAAAAGCCGCAGCTCTCTGCCGGGATAACCGTAAAAAGCCTCGGCAATACGGGCTAAAGCCAAAGGAGGATCAGCTACTAAAAGCTGAGGAATCTCAGATGGGATATCCGCTAAATAATGAGATACTACCAAAGCAACTGCACCAGACTTTACCGCGGCGCCGGCATAACTGTGGCCATCCACTTGGGTGCCGGGAATACACACAAAAACAGCGCCGCTTGTAACCTTGCGGGAATCATATTCTACACTGGTAATCTCTAAATCAGCCGACCCTGTTTCCCCGAATAGAGCCGTAATTTCCTGCCATTTCATACTTATACCTCCCCCTGCCTCAGCCCTGTTTATGGAGCTGTAACAGGCACATTTTCATCGTCACCACTAAAAGTTACATATACTGTATCTCCTCTTTTAAGAGCTGTACCAGCCGCTGGTTCCTGACTGTCGGCGTAACCGGCTCCCTCAGAAGTCATTTTCAAACCTAAAGCGTTAATAATCTCCCCACATTCTAATACCCGTTTCCCTGTGAGATCAGGCAAAACTACCGACGTATCGCCTGAGGAACCTAAGGTAAGTATCACCTTGGAACCTGGGGCAGCTTTACTTAACGCTCCCGGCAGCTGGGACTCAACCATATCACCGGAACCGCTGAACTCTACTTTGAGTCCCTTCTCCTCAAGTAAGGATTTCGCTTCCCCACCACTTAAACCTGAAACCCAAGGTACTAAAACAGTGTCATTAGCCAATTCCTCTTCGGCGCTAACCTCATCATCATCCTTTTCATCCGCGCTGATTTGAGGTTCTACCCCCATATAAGACAAAGTATCAGAAACTACCCGCTGAAAAACTGGAGCGGCAATTGTACCGCCATAAACAGGATAACTGCTGGGCTCATCAACTACTACTAAGCAAACTAAGGCTGGATCATCAGCGGGAGCGAAGCCAATAAAGGAAGCCACATATTTACTGGCTGAATAAGAACCATCAATAAATTTCTGGGCAGTACCTGTTTTGCCGCCTACCCGATAACCTTCTATGTAGGCCTTGCTGCCTGTGCCGTTAGCCACTACACTTTCTAAAATGGCTCTTACCCGTTTTGATGTATCCTCACTGATAACCTGACGCACCTCAACAGGTTCTATTTCCTCTATCACATTTCCCTGATTATCGTTGATGGATTTCACCAAATGAGGCTCCATAAGAGTACCGCCGTTAACAGCGGCAGATACGGCAGTCACTAACTGAATCGGTGTGACGCCATAACCCTGGCCTATATACATATTGGCAATATCCAAAGGATTGATCTCATCGACTGCTTCCAGATCACGTAAACTACCTGGGCTTTCACCAGGTAAAGATATGCCGGTTTTAACCCCCATGCCAAAAGCTTTAAGATAACGGTAAAAAGTCTCGTCATCTTTGGCGTCGATTTTCTGGCCAACCTGAACAAAGGCGGGATTACAAGAGTTTTCCGCCACCTCCACAAAGGTCTCACTGCCGTGAGGCTTACTGGACCAGCATTTAATTTTTGTTTTGCCTACAGTTACGGAACCGCTGTCGTAGAATGTATCAGACTCACTGACCGCTCCCTCCTCCAAAGCCGCGGCAATAGTAAGTATTTTAGCTGTACTGCCTGGTTCATAAAAATCACTTAGAGCCCAATTCCGCCATAAACTGCTGTCATAAGAGGCAAAATCGTTAGGATCGTAACCAGGCCGCACCGCTAAAGCCAAAATCTCGCCTGTTTTAGGATCCATCATCACTATAGCCGCGTTCTTTGGCTTAACTGAGCTGTTCATAAGCAGATCCAATTCCCGTTCACAAAAATATTGGATATTCTGATCTATAGTTAAAGTCAAACCTTTGCCATCCTGAGGTTCAACATATCTTTGGGCAGAACCTGCTATCTCTGAACCATGACTATCATACTGAGCTAAAATATAGCCATCCTGTCCTAAAAGAGTTTCGTCATAGACAGCCTCTATTCCTTCTAAACCTTGATTATCAATACCAACAAATCCTAAAACATGAGCCGCTAACATACCGCCGGGATAATCCCTTTTCGTTTCTGTGGTAAAACCTATGCCCTGATAGGATAATTCCCGCACCGCGGCACTTTCCTCATCGCTTATTTTCCGCTTTATCCACTCATAGCCGCGGCCGGAAGTCAGTTTGGACAGTACATCCTCTGCGTCTAAGGATAAAATCGACGCTAACTTCTCAGCTATAGCCGGGGCTTCTTCCTCATCTATCTGGGTGGGAGTAGCGTAAACAGAATCCACCGATATGCTGGCAGCTAAAATATTGCCGTTACGGTCAGTAATCAAACCCCGATTTGCCTCTACCGGCACCTCCCGCATTTGCTGCTCTTCCGCTTTGCTTTTTAACTCGTCAGCCCTAACTACCTGCAAAAAAAAGAGCCTAGCGCCAACTGCGCCAAATAATACTGCAAATAAAATAAAGATCCACAAAATACGTGACCGTAAGAAACGTGGCATTCCCTTCTTTTTCGTAGTCATAATGTCATACCCGCCTTTCAAGAAAGTCTATGAAAGGAACTGTTGCTTTTTGCTTGTCCTAACTAACTGTACTTTTTCAGGGAAGATAATAAACTTTGTCATCACTGTCAGCCGCCACCATACCTAACTCCTCAGCGGCTGTTTTCTCTATATACTGAGGTGTGGTAAGTTCCGCTATGCGCAGACGCAGTCTCTCGTTTTCTGCTTTCAAATCAGTTACATCTTTTTTTATCAGCTCTATCTCATCACCTTTGGCCTTAATTATATTATCAGCGCTTAAATAGGCTATTGTTGTCAACCAAAAAAGAAATATAATAACTATATAGATTATAATACGCTTCATCCGGGTCTTTCCCGGTGCTGTCCTGGACTTAACTGTCATAATCATATCCTTTCTCCTACACGCAGCTTCGCGCTTCTGGCTCTGGGATTATCCCTCAACTCATCCTCTCCGGCAACTATAGGTTTACGGTTAACTGCCTTGATCAAACTCTCTTTATGACATGTACAAATAGCCTGACCCGGAGGACAAATACAATCCTTGGCTAAATAACGCATAGTATCTTTCACAATGCGGTCCTCTAAAGAATGAAAGCTTATCACCCCTAAACGGCCGCCGGCATTTAACCGCCCCGACGCCGCCTCCATGGCTGGCGCTATTATCCGCAGCTCATCATTGACAGCTATGCGCAAAGCCTGAAATGTCTTTTTACCAGGATGATGACCACCATCTCTGGCCTTTTTGGGAATAGCCGCCTTGATGATCTCCACTAACTCTCCTGTAGTCTCTATGGCTTTATTCTCCCTCGCCGCCACAATAAATTGGGCTATGCGCTTGGCCCAGCGTTCCTCGCCATAGCGATAAATAATCTGGGCTAACTCCTCTTCGGTCAAGTTATTTACTAAATCCCGAGCCGTAATGGCACCGCCAGTCTGATTCATACGCATATCTAAAGGAGCGTCCTGCTGATAGGAAAAACCCCTCTCTTTGTGATCTAACTGGGGTGAGGAAATACCTAAATCCATCAAGACACCATCTACCGACGAAATCGACAGCTTATCTAAAATATCCCCTATATTTTTAAAATTGTCCCAAACAAAAATGACTCGGTCACCATAGGGTGCGAGTCGCTCTGAAGCCGCTTTTATAGCCTCACTATCTTGGTCAATACCTATTATCCGATTATGAGGGCTTCTTTTTAATATAGCCTCACTATGACCGCCACCACCTAAAGTGCAGTCTACATATAGGCCTCCGTCTTTATTGCATAATAAGTCGATTGTTTCTTTTAATAAAACAGGTTGATGCAGAAATTGATTCATGTTGTCTCCTATAGGGCGTCTTCAGCCTTAAATTTCAAATTTCTCCATTCCCGCGCCAATATCAACAGTATCTTCCATGTCTTTCTTATACTGTTCCCAAACTTCCGTAGACCAAATCTCCATCCTCTTGACAACACCGATAACGGTAATATCTTTTCTATCCTCTAAATCAGCGTATTCCCGCAAAGAGGAAGGCACAAGAATCCTGCCCATGGAATCCAACTCAACTTCCTGAGCAGAAGAAAAAATGTTGCGTATGAAAGGCTGATTTTCCCGCTTATGGAAAAAACCATTATCGGTCACTTTTTCCTCCAGCTTGTCCCATTCTTCCCGGGAATAACCGTTTATACAGCAACCAGAACCTTTCATCAGTACAAAATTCTCACCTAATATCTCCCGAAATTTAGCCGGGATACTCATGCGCCCTTTTTTATCTATTGTATGGTGAAATTCACCTATCATTTTCGCCATGGTATCCCTCCTTTCGGAAAAAAAATCCTGCCGCGAAAGGGCAGGCGAAGGGCAGAACCTCGGGCAGCTCTACCCTCGCAGTTTTTCCACCGTTCTTTTTTATTCTTTTATGAACGGCTCGCAGTTTTTCATTTTCGCCCCTATTGGAGCTTTGGAGCATTTGGCAGTTCCAAACTGAAAACAATTTTAAGCTTTACAATAATGTCAGCGTGATTCTCTCATTTCACAAAACCGCGCCTCCTTTGGGAGGTCTTCGGTTAAATCCCCTCTCTCTTTTGGGGATGGCAGTTTCTTTCACAAATCCTTGCTTTTTTCAGTTTTGTTTGTTGTGGTATGGGAATTTATGCCACTAATTGGTTAAATCCGCTACTTTTTACCACTTATGTGTTTATAATAACCCAAAAACTATATTTTGTAAAGGGGTAAGTAAAAAAAATTTCTCGACATTATTTTTTTATAAAAAAACATCGGTAATTTAAATTACCGATGTTTATAAACATGATAAAAATCTTCTTTACTTAATACTGTTATTCTTGCGCCTTTTGCGGCGCCGGGCAAACCAAAAAATCACCAAGGCCACAATTGCCAAAAGAATAAGGGCTTCCATCAAACCAATACTATCGGCGATCCCCACAAAACCCATAGTAGCTAAAGTTACTATGGTACAGGATATGCAAATACCGAGAGTCAAAGCTAAGAAAGAATAAAATTTATTTAAACCCAATAAATAACCAATAAGTGAACCAGTGTACACCCCAGTGAGGGGTAAAGGAATCCCCACAAATAAAGTAAGGCCTAAAACACCGAACTTTTCTAAATCCCGGCCTTTGTTCCTGGCTCTGTCCACATACTTATGTAAAAACTTTCTGGTAAAGGGAATTTTGTCCAACAACTTATACATTGCCGGCCACAGTAAGACCAAAAAAGGAATTGGAAATAAATTACCCAAAAAACCCCAGATCCAAGCGGAAATTGGATCCATGCCCATGGCAATACCGAAGGGAACCGAAGCTCTTAACTCCGTTATAGGTATAGCGGACGCGAAAAAAACTACCCATTGCACAGGCAAACCAGACAAAAAACTAAATACACTGTCAGCCACAGATTGACTCCTCTCATTAAACAAAAAACTTATTCTCTATCGCTATATATTATATTCTCCAATGACTTATTATACCTGAAAGCC
>CAWVFN010000050.1:0-17957 GCA_963928475.1 Bacillota bacterium | reverse complement strand
CATATGGTGGGCGATGACAGGATCGAACTGCCGACATCTTGCTTGTAAGGCAAGCGCTCTCCCAGCTGAGCTAATCACCCAAATGTTAACTGCAAGAGTTATACTATCATAACCCGTAAATTTTGTCAATACTTTTTTTTATTTTTTTGAGTAACCAGCTCTTTGTTTGCCTCTCGTTTGAGGACTTGTTTATTATATTAAAGTCGTATCAATTTGTCAAGAGGTAAATTTGTTATTAGCCAAAAAATATATATAGCTTTCTTTTACTAAGTTTCCTATAAGGGATGCTGTTATAGAAGAATTATCACGCCTAAGATCAATACCGCATATATCAGCTCCTATTACTGACACGCTTTCAAAATAGCGAATAGCTTCTATTAATTCCGTTACACAAATACCGCCGGGTATGGGAAAGTCAACACCAGGCGCATAACAAGGTTCTAATACATCAAGGTCTATAGTGACGTATACTGGCACATGATATAAACGGGGTAAACGTTCTAACATTCCCCTCTTAACCCTTGGCGGCAAATGACGATGACGACGTAAGCCCGCATTGTAGCTGTCTCTGCTGCCACAGCGTATGCCTAATTGTAAGAGATTTTCCGCCGGTAAAAAATCAGCAAGACAGTGAGTGAGAAAATTGTAGGAATTTATTCCCTCACCTATTTCTTCCCGGCCATGATGAGCGTCTATTGAAAGAACCCTTAAATTTTCAAACCTTTTTGCCGCCGCTTTTATCAAACCATAGGATATCTCTCTGTCCTCACCGATTGTAAACAGCATTTTCCTGCGGGAAAATATAGAAGCGGCAAAATCCGCCAAGGGCTCAAAACTTGTATCCTTATCACCCTTTTCTAAAATGATATCTCCGCAGTCATGAATTCCTATAGAAGAAAGATTTTTCCCAGTTAGAATATGATAATCATCAATTTGCCGGGAGATACCCCTAATAATATCAGGGGCATGCTCCCGGCTTTCACCATCATTAAACCAAGCGCCGCAAAAAACCGCTTTGGCTTCGTCCAAATTTTTATTGCAACCGAGAAATCTCAGTCTTGCTGTCATTATTTTCCTCCGATCAACTCCTTGATGAAGGGCGGAAGTGTAAAGGCGGAAAAGTGCATATCCGCACTATAATACTTTGTATCCTTAACCAGCAAATCCTCTTTTTTCAGGGATAGAGGATCATACTTTTTAGAACCTAAAGTAAATCCCCACATGCTGCCAGGATAAGTAGGTATGTGAGCTGTATATAGTCTGGTTATAGGGAAAATATCATCAATAGAATGATAAATACCGGGAACTATATCAGGATAGACAAAGGGAGATTCTGTTTGAGCCACAAAAATCCCATCATCTTTTAAAGCGTCATATACACATTGATAGAAATCCTTCTGGAATAAACCTACAGCAGGGCCTACCGGATCTGTGGAATCGACAATTATTACATCATAATAATTCTTGTTCTTCTTGATATGCTCAACACCATCAGCAAAAAGAACCTTAACTTTATTGTCATCCAATTTTCCGGCAATTGCTGGAAAATACTCCTTGCAAACCCGTACTACAGCCTCGTCTATCTCGCATAAAACAGCCTTTTCCACAGTGGGATGCTTTATAACCTCTCTAATTACGCCGCCATCGCCGCCGCCGATTACCAAAACCTTTTGGGGATTGGGATGAGTATTCATTACTACATGGGTAATCATTTCATGATAAACAAATTCATCCCTGTCCGTTGTCATGATACAGCGATCTAAAAACAGCGCCTTGCCCCATACTTCCGTATCCACCACTTCTAAAAATTGAAATGGTGTTTGCTCTTCATAGAGTTTTGTTTTTACCTTTAAGCTAATGTTTATGCCGGGAATCCAATTTTCAGTATACCAAAGTCCGTCCATTTTATCTCCTTTTCCTTTAAATTATAGTAATTTGGGACATACTTCTCCTAAAGGACAAGTATCACACAGCGGTTTCTGCGCCTTACAAATCCTGCGGCCATGAAAAATCAGCCAATGATGAGCATCTCCCCACTTGTCCTCAGGTATAATAGACATTAAGTCTTTTTCTACAGATAAAACATCCTTTCCCTGAGACAGACCTAACCGTCTGCTTACCCTAAAAACATGAGTATCAACAGCTATAGCAGGTATGCCAAAACAAACACTCATTACTACATTAGCGCTCTTTCTGCCTATGCCAGGCAGAGATTCTAAGGACTCGCGGTCAGATGGAACTTCTCCATTATACTTTTCCACTAAAATATTGCTGAGTTTGGCAATATTTTTAGCTTTATTTTTGTATAAACCACAGGATTTGATTAATTCCCTGATTTTATCCTCGCCTAATTCTACCATTTTATAGGGATCCGGCGCTAATTTAAATAATTCAGCCGTGACAATATTTACTCTCTCATCAGTACATTGGGCAGAAAGCAATACAGCGACTAAAAGCTCATAAGCGCTCTTATAATGCAAGGCTGGTTTAGGGTCAGGATAAGTGTCCGCTAAAATTGACAATATTTTCTTATTGTTTGAACTATATTTTTTATTCATGCTAAAAATTATACATTATTTTCTGACAAATGAAAAGATTATATTTTTTTAAATGGGGCATAATAACATCATAAAATGAAAGGAGATGAAATAATCATAATGGAAAACTTAACCTGTTACGCTGAAGGTTGCAAATTTAATCACGCTAAAGCCTGTTCCGCTAGGGAAATTACTATCATTACCCACGGCTGCGCGTCTAATGCCTGCACTACTGATGACACTGCCTGCAAACAATTTGAATTAAGAAAATAAAAGCGGACAAAAAAGAAAAGCAGAGACTTAAAAAGTCTCTGCTTTTTTATTGACTTTTTTCTAATGTTACTGCAAAATATTCTTAAAGATTTTATAAAGGAGTAAAACCATGAAAAAAAGAAGCATTCTTTTATTGTTAATGACATTTTCTTTGCTCATATTTTTCGCTGCCTGCGGAGCTGACCAAGACAACGCTGCTACTGATGAAAATAACACGACTGCCGCGGCAGCAATTAAAGTAGCAACTCTAAAAGGACCTACTGGCATGGGTATGGTGGAAGTAATGAAGAATGGCGGGGAAAAATACAATTTTGAATTAGCCGCCTCTCCCGATGACATAGTAGGCAGTATCATAGCGGGTGATACAGATATAGCCGCTATACCTACTAATTTGGCCGCCACAATTTATCAAAAAACAGAGGGCCAAATACAAGTAGCCGCAGTCAATACCCTGGGGGTTCTCTATATTTTGGAAAAAGGTGACAGTATTCAGTCTATGGCTGATTTATCCGGCAGAAAGATATTATCAGCTGGACAAGGCACAACAGCCGAATATGTCTTAAACTATCTTTTAGAGAAAAACGGACTTTACTTAGATGAAAATATTACTGTTGACTACGCCTCCGAACATAGTGAAGTAGCTACCCAGGCTCAAGCCGGAGCCTATGATGTAGTTGTCTTGCCGGAACCATATGTCACCAGTCTTTTGGCCAGCGATTCAAGTTTCCGTGTGGCGTTGGATCTTACGGAAGAATGGGAAAAAGCTGGAGAAGGACAGCTTGCTATGGGATGCCTCGTTGTGCAAAAAGATTTCGCCAAAAATAATAGCCAGGAGTTAGCTGAATTTATGTCTGAATACGAGTCCTCAGTTAATTACGTCAATTCAAACTCAGATTCCGCTGCCGCGGATATGGAAACCTATGATATAATAAAAGCATCTGTGGCTCAAAAAGCTATCCCCAACTGCAATATAGTATTTATTACTGGTGAAGAAATGCAGGAAAACCTCACTAATTTTTACGATGTGATTTTCGCGGCTAATCCCCAGAGTGTAGGCGGCGCCTTGCCTCCCGATGATTTTTATCTTTTAAGCTATTAACTGTAATGGAATAATTTAATTATGAAAAACCTTCTTAAGCCCGTAATAATAGCGGTATTATGGCTTTTAATTTGGGAAATTCTCTATTTAATCGTCAATTTAGAGATACTTCTTCCCTCGCCCACAACAACCTTTAAAGAATTGGTACGGCTATGCGGAGAAATATCTTTTTGGCAGTCTGTACTTTTTTCTATGTTCAGAATTCTGATCGGCTTTATGTTAGGAATCATCACCGGCGTATTGTTAGCCATTTTGACTTCATCCCTAAAGGCGGCTCAGGATTTCTTTGCTCCTATGATCTCTATCGCCAGATCCACTCCTGTGGCTTCTTTTATTGTTTTAGCTTTGGTCTGGATTGATAAGGGCAGTGTTCCAATTTTTACTAGTTTTCTCATCGTATTCCCAGTAGCATGGGGTAATATCTCTCAGGGCATAAAGGAAACAGATTTACAGCTGCTGGAAATGTCGTCAGCGTTTAAAATGCCATTTAAGAGTAAAATTAAATATATTTATATACCTTCTGTCTGGCCTTATTTTACAGCTGCCGCCACCACCTCCATGGGCATGGCCTGGAAAGCCGGAATAGCGGCTGAAGTAATAGCTACACCCTTATATTCCATTGGCCGGGGTATTTATAATTCTAAAATTTATCTCAATACTACAGAACTTTTTGCCTGGACTATAGTAATCATTATATTGAGCATTATTTTAGAAAAAATTATCACTCATTTTCTCGGCAAAAAAAGGGCGGTGTCATCATGAAGCTTACAGATATAAGTAAAAAATACGGTGACTCACCGATTATTGAGCATTTTTCCGCAGAGTTTCCTCCTGGTAAAACCAGCTGCATACTTGGGAAATCTGGGTGCGGTAAAACTACCTTGTTAAATATAGCCTCAGGGCTTTTAGTCCCTGATTCCGGCAGAATTGAGACAGAATCCCAGAGATATACTTACTTATTTCAGGATGACCGCCTGCTGCCGTGGTATGATGTCAAAAAAACATAACAGTTTTAGGCGTATCAGAAGAAAGAGCCATGTATTACATTAACAAGGTTGATTTGTCAGGCGCAGAAAAAAAATTACCTGGTGAATTGAGCGGCGGTATGAGGAGACGCGCCGCTATAGCCAGAGCTTTAGCCTATGGCGGTGATACGTACTTCTTAGACGAGCCTTGCCGGGGCTTAGATGGCAAAACAAAGGATCTAATATTAGAGCTTCTGGCCGCTGAATTACAGGGAAAAACAGGAATAGTAATAACCCATGACATTTACGAGGCAGAGGTATTACAGGACCAAACATTCCTTACCTGGGGCCCGCCATTAAAGGTAATTTTTAAATATAAGGCAGGAAACCCTCTTACTTTAACAGAAGTATTAAATAGCATAAAAAAGGATGAAATGAAAAATGCTTAATTGTCTAGTTGTTGGCTTAGGTGGTTTTCTGGGAGCGATATGCCGTTACCTATGCAGCATGTTTCCTTTAAATAGTTACGGTTTTCCCATTAATACCTTTATTATTAACTTTATAGGGTCTTTATTAATCGGCTGTTTCAGCTATATGTCAATTCATATTTTTAATCTTGATCTAAGGATAAACCTCTTTCTTACAGTGGGATTTTGCGGTGGATTTACAACTTTTTCCACTTTCTCCCTGGAAACTATAAAATTATTAGAACATGGAAAAATACTGCAGGGAATAACATATATTATTTTAAGTATCGCTGTTTGTCTCATCGCAGTATTACTAGGCAGATATCTCTGTAAAATTATATTGTCATAAAAGAACGCCTTAAAGGCGTTCTTTTATATTCTTGACAAATAGAAGACAAAGCCGTAAAATTATAGGGATAAAATATACTATAACGGTTAATTATTAATATAAGTATCAAATTGATACCATAATTACACTGCCTATATAATATAAAAAGGAGATACGGCCATGGAAATAGAAATTAATTGCCCTGATTGCCCCATAGAAACCACACTCATATTATTAAACAATAAATGGAAGTTTCTTATAATACGGGACTTATTAAACGCGCCTCATCGCTTTAGTGAATTGCGCAAATCCATACCAATGATATCACAAAAAGTATTAACTAAAAATTTAAGAGACTTAGAGGAATCTGGTTTACTTATACGTACAGTATATCCTGAAATTCCCTTAAAAGTAGAATATTCTTTAACAGAATTAGGTGCAAGTTTAAAACCAGTCCTAAATTCTCTGGCCAAATGGGGCAAAGAATATAAAGCCACCCTATTCTGTTAAGTACTGATAAAGAAAGACAAAAAAGGTGAACGGATTATCCGCTCACCTTTATCTTTTATATGATAATTTCTTAAAAGTTCCAGCTTTCTCCTGATTGTAATACAACAGTCTCCCCGCCACATTCAGCTTTGACTAAGGCGGCGAAAGCTTGTCCATCCTGATTTATTAAAGGGTAGGTATTATAGTGCATAGGAATAACTGTTTCAGCGCCTACCCATTTAGCGGCAATAGCGGCGTCTTCAGGACCCATAGTAAAGTTATCACCAATCGGCAATATAGCGATATCAATATTGTTTAAGTCGCCAATAACCGTTTTCATATCATAGGTCAAACCGGTATCGCCAGCAAAATAAATGGTCTTCTCATCCAATTCCACAATAAAACCACAAGCTAAACCGACATATTTTAAGTTATCTGAATCAGTAGCAGAACCATGTACAGCTGTGGTTAATTTTACGGAAAAATTCTCATTAAAGCGGTGCTTACCGCCTATATGCATCGCGTGACTGGCAACTCCCTTGTCCTGACAGTAGATAGCAAGTTCATTTACGGTAATAACAGGCGCCCCTGTTTTAGCGCTGATATAAAGAGTATCACCAAGATGATCACTGTGTCCGTGACTAACTAAAATATAGTCGGGTTCAACGTCATCAGGACTAACAGGAGAAACCGGATTGTCCTTTAAAAAAGGATCGAAGAGCAGCTTAATGCTGCCTTCAACCATAAAAGCCGAATGTCCATAATAAGATATTTTCATATTATCACTCCTTTTATTTTGTTTCCCAGAAAGTGCCGGCCAAAGCCAAAGCCTGCAAAAGAATAACAAGTATTATTATAAAGTTATGGAAGACCAGACTATACAGCAGTAATAATATCATACTGAAAAAAATCATTACCCTAACGTAGCCCAAGCCAAAACAGAATAAGTTACTATAATTCCAGCCAGCAATCTTTTTGCAGGTTTTTTTAAATTTTCCCATAATTTGACACCTCCATAGGAAGTCTATGGGATAAATATATCATTTATACCGCAAAAAACGCCGCTGGGCACTAAGATAAAATAAAGCTTCATCTATTTCTATATTATATAAACGGCTGGCAGCCATTATATATAAGTCCATTTGTCTGCTATATTTATTAAGAAAGTCAGCATCGCCAGTACCTATATTTCCTGTTTTATAGTCAATTATAACCCATGATCCATCTTGGCGCTGATAGATCATATCTAACGCTCCTTGCAGAACTGTATATTCATCGGCAGCTAACTCAAAAATCTCCTCTGCCGGTACAAGCAAGGTAAAACCAGCCTCACGTTTTAAATTAACACATGAACGCAAGTCAGTTCCATAAGAACTGCACCAGAAACCCGCTGCCGCCGATATATCAATGGCATCACTCTGCAGCTCTGTGAATATACCCCTGTTGACCATATTTCTTAATTCGTCAGCAAGGGATGCTTCGTCCCAGATTTTGCGGTAATCAAGCAGTTCCATAAAACGATGAAAAATTGTACCGCGCTCCTCCGGCGATAAGCTGGGTTCATCCTGCAGAAATTCCGGCTTTATTTTCCAGGGAGACATTTTCGTTTTTTCTCCCTGGGGCAAAAGCTCTGTGACAGAAATCTTGGCCTTTACAGGAGGAGATTCTTGCTGTATCATTGCCTTTTTTAAAATTTTAAGAGCCGAATCAGGCACATCATATTGGTTTAAAGCTGTTCTCTCTGCTACTTCAGATTTAACAGGATTTAAGGCTCTCTGCCAGGAAACAGCAATAGAGCTATGGGTATAGGGTAGATCTTTGCTCCAATACTTTCCCGCTAAACCATAACATAACAAGTGCAGAAAATCAGGGGATTTTATTATCAAATTACCAGGCAGTTTCAGGGCACTATAAAATCTAACGTCATTCATTATTTCTATAGCTTTATCTTTAGCCTTAAGAGCAGCCGTAAATATTAGTTTACTTTCAGCCCTGGTCATAGCCACATAAAACAGCCGCAGCCTTTCAGCGGCATTAGCTCTATTTATATTATACTTAATAAGTAAATTTGCTAAAGTAGGAGCAATAGTCCGCCGCTTATAATCCTTATATTTGGGGCCGAAGCCCAATTTATTATGGAGCAACAGTCTTTGGGAAATATCAAGACGGTTAAAGGACTTCTCTAAACCGGGACAAAAAACTATTGGAAACTCCAGTCCCTTACTACGATGAATGGACATGATTTTCACATGATTGCAATCACCTTCACTATCGTCTACTTCGTCAGCCCCGGTTTTACGCAAATTATTCACATACCGAAGAAAATCAAACAAACCTCCCCCATTATCCTGAAAATCACGAGCCTTATTAAGAAAAATCTCTATATTGCGTAAGCGTTTTTTTCCACCTGGCAGACCGCTCCAAAAACTTTCGTAATTGATCTCTGTCATTATCATAGTGAGGAGATCCGCCACAGGATATAATTTAGCCAAATTACGCCACTCTGTTACCTTGACATAGAAATCATTGAATTTCTGATATAAAGCTGAATTGTCCTTCTTAGCTAAATAAACCTCCAATCTATCCCAAAGAGTACGCTTTTTTTCTTTTAAAGCGAATGTCATTAACTCATCTTCACTGAAGCTGAAAAAAGGGCTCCGCATCAAAGACGCTAAAGGTATATCCTGTCTAACATTATCCAGTACGCTTAATAGAGACAAAAGAATTCTCACCTCTTGACATTGGGTAAAATGGCGTTTATCTGGCCCAGAAACCGGTATGCCATTAAGAACCAGTTCTTCCTCAATAATAGGAGCTGTATCTCGGACGGAACGCATTAATATAGCAATATCGCCATATTGTACAGGTCTTTCTATCCCCTTTACCACGATCTTTTCCCCACTGGCAACCATTTCCTCTATCCTCTTAGCAATATAGCGCCCATGATACCGCATTTCTTCAGGATCATCAAATAGAGGATCATCATCCTGATCTGGTGGATAAAGAAAATTCACCTCAACTGGCGGAGCCGCTTCTTCCATAGAATTGTTGTCAATTAAACCAGACTGAAGAACCTCATCATCACCATAGGGCAAATCAACAATATTTTCATCCATCCATTGACAAAAAAAGAAGTTAACAGTATTTAAAATATCCGGTTTACTGCGGAAATTTTTATTTAGGAGTATTTTCAGCCCGTTTTCCCCTTCAGCATGGCACTCATCACTATAACGATCATAACGATTTTTGAAAATAGTGTGATCGGCAAAACGAAAACCATAGATGCTTTGCTTGATATCCCCTACTACAAAAAGGTTTTTACCATTAGTCAAATAACTCAAAATCTTTTCCTGTAATGGATTTACATCCTGATATTCGTCAATTAAAATTTCTTTAAAATAACTTTTATACTCTTCAGCTATTATTGGATTTTCACGCAGCAGCTCATAAGCATATTGCTCAAGATCGCTAAATTCTAAATATCCTTCCTTTAATTTATAATCCTGGTATCTTTTATAGAAATCCGCTGTAATATCTACCAGCGTTTTCATATCGCGAGCTGAAATCTTCATATCTTCAGCGTAAGATGAAAAACTTCTTTTAAAAAAAGACTGTACTTCTTTTTTGAAGTAATCTCTCAAATTAGCACGTCTGTTTTTTATATATAAAGACACATCCTCATCATCATCTTTACTTTTGCGCTTTAGTCCTTTAAAGCAATTTCCTTGACCAATTGTAGACCAGTTCCATTCTTCTTTTCGCAGTCTTTCCAAATTCTCAATATCATCCATTAGTGTAATAATATACCCCTGGGGTCCATTGAGAATCTCTGCTTCCTTTTTAAGCTGTTTCAGGGAAACAATAATATTATCCGTCTCTTTAGCTGCTATCGCCATAGTGATGTCAAACCAGAAGTCCAGATCCACATATTTTTCTAACGATGACGCCAGCCACTCAAAAAAATCACCCTGAGAACAGCCAAATTCCCGCAGCCTCACTATCTCGTCCTTAAGACCATCATCGCCTAAACGATTACCGTATAAACGCAATAGCGAGAAAAAATCTCCACGATATTTATCATCGCCTTTACTATAGCACTCTTCCAGAAAGGCATCTAATACATCGTGTAAATGAACTAACGCCATACTGGGCTCAAGAACACGAAAATTTGGGTTTAGATTGGGTATAGCGTTATAGTGACGCTTTAAAAGCCGCAAGCAAAAAGAATGGAGCGTTGTGATAGGCGCTTCACTCAAGAGCATTGCCTGTTTCCGCCAATGTTCCTTTTCTGCAGAAGTAGAAGCTCCTCTCAATTCTACAAAAATTTTTTCTCTTATTCGCCGTAACATTTCCCCGGCAGCTGCCTTAGTATAAGTTAAAACTAAAACTTCATCTATATTCTCACCATCACGCAGTCTGTCTACGATGCGTTCTGTCAATACTCCCGTTTTACCGGAACCCGCACCAGCGGCTACCAGTATATTACAGCCCCTTGTTTTAATAGCCCTATTTTGTTCAGGTGTAAATTTCATCTTTTTTACCTCTGGAAACAGCGGCTTTAATTTTTGCCTCCGCTTCTTCTTCCTTAATGGAATAGAGAATTACAGGTTTTCCTTGTAACCGCTCCTCATAACCGCAGAGTGACTCATAGGCACAATAACGGCAGGACAATACATTATTGTGATAATAAGGGCTTATCGTATTGACACCATCAAATATTTCCTGTCCTATCCTTTTTATCGCTGAGTCTAAGTATTCCTGTAAAATCTTATATTGTCTGTGATTAAGATGTCTTTGCTTAGCATCATCTGGATATTGCTCATCTACATCCTCTCCGCCTATTATATAGCCAGACATTTGTGAAGCTTTATCCAACTTTTCTCTTAATTGCTTATCGTCTATTTCTTCATCTATATTAATAAATAAATCTTTAGTAGAAAAATAAAAGATTCCTCCCGGTTCCAAAGGGATATCCTGACCATGAATGCCATTATATTCCACAATCAGCAGATACACCAACAGCTGTAGATTAATACCATAATAAATATCATCCATCCGCAAATCTTTTCCGCCAGTTTTATAATCTATTATTCGTACATATTTTTTACCGTCTCCGTCAGCTAAGTCTATTCTGTCTATTTGGCCGGTTAATATTACTTCTCTGCCGCTGTCGTCCAAAGAATAGGCTTTGGCCTCAAATTCCTCATTAGGACCAAAGCTGGCCTCACAGCGTATGGGATAAAACTTATCTCCTTTTTCTATTTGCCGGGACATAATGTCAACAGCTAAAAAAAGATTATCCTTGATCATCCCAGCAATAAATCCTTTTTTTTCCTCAGAAAACAGTGTATGCTCTCCAAAATCCACTAACTTTTTCTCTATAATACCTGATATAAGCTCATGGCCTATAGAAGGTAAGTTAGACCAGGGAATATTTTCGGATATCATTTTTTCCACCAAACACCTTAAAGCATCATGATAAAACTCACCTAAGTTGGGAGCCTCAAATTTTAACTCACGTCTTTCTCTTAATCTTAGACCGTACTTGGCAAAATATGAAAAGGGACACTTTCTGTAAACGTCCATAGAACTAACGTTCATATATAACGTATTCCGTAAATAACGCTCAATAGTGGCACCAGTTAATTTCTGAGCCTTACCTGTATAAACAAGAGAACTCAGGGCAAAGTCTGTTTTTGCTGAGGTTGAATCATTCTGGGCCAAAAAATCAGCTATCTCTTGCCAGCTTTCCGCCGATGCTGTTTCCCGCAAAATATAAGGCAAAAGAGTTATGACTCTTGGGATGGAATAAAATATACTATCATCACCGCAATAAGAAAGATCGGCAGAAACAAACTTATCCTCAATATTAGGAAATAGATTTTTTGCCGTGTAAATCAATATAGACGGACCAAGAGACTGACTTTCTACATCATCGCCAGTAGATTCTATATAGGAAAGATACAGCTTTTCCTGCGCCCTACTTATGCCTTGATACATTAAGCTATTTTCATTATCATAGAAAAATTTTTTATTTCTATACCAAAAGTCCTCGCTTCTCCCTAAAATTTCCCGGTCATTGCGGTTAAAAAAGCCTTCCACGCAAGTATAATTTGGGAAAATACCCTCATTAACACCGCCAATAAAAACTACTTTTGCGGCGGCAGGACGACTTTGACCTAAAACATTTATTTCTATATCATTAACTCTTTGAGGTATGGTACGCAGTTTCTGCACTTGACATCCCATGGCCAATATTTCATAAAAAGCCTTAAGGCTCAATTTTTCCTTATTAAAAGCTATCACCATTTGAGATAAGAGCTCAGCAAGACTTGTTAGAGAAGAGCTTAACTCTGTAGCTTTTAATATATCACCACGTTTCTCACGCTCCGAACACCAAATTTCAAGGGTGCTATCGACTTCACTGGCAGCAAGGAAATCCCAAATCACAGCAGCATAGTCCTTTGCTGTCTCTGCCCTTTTAAGCTTTTCCTGGAAAGGCATGAGAAAATCCCTGACACTGTCACGCAGATGATTTATTTTCTCCAAGTCTACTTCCTCTCGGGAACCAATATAAGTAAGAGGCGTGTCACCATAAAAAGCCTTGCCTTTTATACCATGAGCTAAACAATAATTTTCCAACTCGTCACACTCATCTTGAGCTAAAGGAAAAAAACCGGATTTTAATAAAGCAAATACAGAGGCATATGACCATTTATCGGCAACCAACCGCAATAGTGACAGGGAATATAAAAACACAGGATTATTCTGAAGTGATACCGGTTCGTCAATATAGAAATCCAAATTGTATAGCTGAAAAACCTCTTTAATATGAGGCAAATAACTGGTTATGTCACGAAAGCTTAAAGAAATATCACTATTTTTATAACCTTGTTCCTTGAGCTGACAAATCTCTCTTGCTATGCCCTCTATCTCCCCGGCAATTTCATCACTATGAAAAATATTGATGGCATCACTATTGGCGCAATAAGGAACCTCACTGCCTAAACAATTATCAGCTAAAAATATGATGGCTCTATCACCAACCGTTTTAGACAAATTCATCTTTTCTACAGGATAAGAATAGGCAGCAGCTATACTCTCTATTCGTTCCATCGCTTTTAACGATTTCCTAAACTGTCCCCTACCAGGTTCCAGCATAAAACTAAAAGTTAATGGTATTCCAAGTTTTACCAGTTTTTCTATGATATCATACTCTATAGCCATAAAATCAGAAAAATCATCAAAGAAAAACAAGGTATCTTTTAGGCCATCACCACTCATTACTAAACTATCGCTAAATTTTTTCAGCAGTAAATTGCCATCAAAATTAGCTTCTTTGCTGTTTTCCTTAATATAATCTAATATAATGGCTGTATCCATTAATTTTTTTGGTAAATCGCCAGCCAAATCACTGTTAGAAAGTTCTTCCGCTTTATCCCTTAAATCATCAGAGGAAAGGTCATTAATTAAAATTTCCTCTATGGCACTTAAAACCGCATCAATAAAACCAGGAGATATTTCATTTATTTTAAAAGATAAAAATTTATCCTTATGACAAGTCAAGCAGCGATAAAGAGCCAAATGCTGTCCCAAGGGAGATAAAACCGGCTCTGCCACAGTCTTCTCCGCCAAACGACGAAAAGAAGTTATTTCTAAGTTCCAGAGACTCCGACCTTGCCTCTGAACGTCGATATTTTTTTCGTGATAGAAGGTAGACTGCTCCGGCACAATAAGAAAAACCTTTTTTTTCTCTTTTTGCAGAGCGGCAAAAATCTCTGCATAAATCTCTTTTGTTTTCCCGCTACCTCTGCCGCCTACTATAAATTTACAGGACATGATTTTCTCCGCAAGATTACTATAACAAAATGGTTATGCTAAAATATTTCGCAAAAACTTTATAATATCCTTGTTTTTTCCTTTATTTCATTTGCAAATTAGGTTATAATTTTAAGGAACTATTTTGGATTAAAGAGGTACACATATATACAATGAGAAATATTAAGTTTTTGTTTTGCTCTGTTCTGATATTTCTATTTTCTATTTCTCTTCCGGTTTATGCCGACGCGCCTAAACTCAACAGTGATTGTGCTGTGCTCATGGATATGGATACAGGTCAAATACTATATGAGAAAAATGGTTACCAGATAAATATAATGGGCAATATGACCAAACTGCTCAATGTTTCAACCGCTGTCAATAATGGAGAAATGGGACAACTCCTAACAATTAATTATAATTGCCTGGCAGAAACTACCAGGGATGAATTGGCAGGAAATATTGGACTGCAGCCAGGACAAATGATCACACTGGAAGACGCCCTCTTTGCCGAAATCATGTCTAACGCCAATGACGCAGCCAGAGTTGTAGCCGGTAATTTAGGAGATCAGGACGATGATGATAGTATCGGTACAAGCAACGATGTAAAAACTTATCTGGAAATGATGAAATATGAGGCAAGATATTTAAAAGCCGCCTCTCTTTCTGTGGCAAGTGTTATGGGTATGTGGTCACCTGACCAAATTTGCAGTACTGTTGACTTGGCCAATATAATTCGGCTTGGCTTTGAAAACAGCGATTTTAGACGTATACTATCTACAAAGGAGTTTGATATAACTATTTACAAAGCCGATTCTACCACATCTTTAGAACAAGAAGATAGTGAAAATTCAAGTGATGCGAAAAATACCAATGATAAAAAATCAGCTGACAAAAAAGATAGCAAGACGGAAAATACAACCGAAACCACTGAACAGCCCAAAACTGTGGCTAATACTATGTCTCTAACTAGTGGACACGCTATGATGAACGGGACAGTAAGCAATCGAAGTGTTAAAGGTGGTTTTGTGGTCAAAACAGACAGCAATGGATTTCACAGTGTAACCTATGCTAAACGGTCTGTAGAAGGTTTTGAGGGAGACAGTTCACCCAGAAGATTCGTAGTGGCGATTATGAACAGTCCTGACGAAGACTCAATGTATGCTGACATAACAGCCCTTTTAGACTATGGTTATGAAGAATGGTCACCTTTCACCCTTGCGGCTGATAAATTAATTAGTTTTTTACCATCAGATCTTCAAGATAAAAAAATAGTGTTCAGTGAAGATATGACTTGCCTCTTGCCGCAGAATATGGGCAAAGGAGATTTAGAAGCAAAGACAGCGGTGGATGAAAACAATTTCTGCAGCGGTACAGTAACCTTCTCTGTCGCAGGGGTATCAGAACCCGTCTACAAAGCCGCGTTTTATGAAGATAGCAATACATTTGCTATTTCCTCAGGAGTGAAAACAATTATCTATATATTTATAGCCATAGTAGCTTTAATTCTCATTTTTCTAATTCTGCGCTATATGATATTACCTTACTATAATAAAGCTAAAGCCATTGGCAGACAGCATAAAGCAGGTCCGGCTAAAGAGAAAACAGCGAAAAGGACTAAGGCTATAAATAGTCAACAGCGCAAAAAAAAGGCGGCAGCTCCCAAAAATAGAAGAAACAATGAATTTAAAAAATCAAATCGTAATAGACGCAGTGAATAAATTGCTGAAATGATAGAATACCTTATTTTCACCAGGCATGTACACAGTTTGTTCACAAGATTAAGTAATAATGTTGCCAATGCTATAAATTGGAGGATTTTATATGAACATTCTGATAGCTGAAGATGAAGATAGAATGCGACGTTTAGTTAAGGACTTTTTAATAAAAGAAGGTTATAATGTTTACGAGGCCGCCGATGGCCAAGAAGCAATGGAAATATTAGAAACCAAGATGGGACAATTAAGTCTTGTAATCTTAGACGTTATGATGCCTCATTATGATGGCTGGAGTTTATTGCGTCACATCCGCAAAAAAGACGCCAATATACCTGTTATTATGTTAACTGCCCGCTCAGAGGACAGCGATGAGGTTTTCGGTTTAGAGCTGGGAGCCAGCGACTACATAACAAAACCTTTTAGCCCTATTGTTCTCATGGCGCGTATAAAGTTATTATTGCGTCAAAAGCCTGATACAGAAAGTTCTGGCGTAAAGGATTTTCAGGGTTTAGTAATAGATGAAGTTGCCCGTATTGTGACTAATAACGGTGAACGTCTGGATTTAAGTCCCAAAGAATATGAGCTTCTTGTCTACTTGGCGGTAAACCGTAAGGTGGCTTTAAGCCGTGAACAAATACTAAATGCCTTATGGGGCTATGATTACTTTGGCGATTTACGCACAGTTGATACTCACATTAAAAAACTACGCGCAAAACTGGGAGATAAAGGCGACCTTATAGAAACCGTAAGAGGTTATGGATATCGCTTTGAGGGATAAAAATGCACTTTTCTATTAAAACAAAAATGTTTGCAGCCATGAATTTGGGAGTTTTACTTTTTGCCGCCATATTCATGGCTTCCCATTTTTTATTTTTTGAAGACTACGTCATTGAAAAAAATAAAGATATGCTGGCGGATACTTATAAAAATATCAACAAAGAATTAATAAACAGCGGTGAAATTCTGCCAGAATATCTGGAAAGTTTTGAAAATAAGTTAGGCCTCCATATCGTTGTGCTGGACGAAAATTATAATTACATATACTCTGTTACTATGACAGAGTCCGGTGAGGAAACTCCCTTGCCTAATGAGAATATAACACCCAACACAACCTATGGTGACATAATTGACGAATATAAGTATTCTATTAAGAAAAATGGTTACATACATGTGATCAGGGAAGATAAGGTTAATAACGCTAACTTTATTTATCTTATCGGCTCTTTAGCCACAGGCGATTACATAGTTTTACGCACACCTCTCCCAGCTATAGAGGCCAATATTGAATACAGCCGCTTCTTTATCGCTATGACTGGGATACTCACTTTGATCCTATCTTTGATCTGGACTTATTTCGTCTCTACCCGTTGGGTAAAACCAATAGTGGAAATAAACTCCATCACCAATAGCATGGCTCACTTAGATTTTAGTAAAAAATATACTGGCAACAGCAACGATGAACTGGGTGAATTGGGCCATAATATTAATTCATTATCTAGTCAGCTGGAAAGTACGATTAACCAACTGCAAAAAACAAACAGCCGCTTAGAGGAAGAGGTCAAAAAAGAACGGCAAATTGATGAAATGAGGCAAAACCTTATAGCTAATGTATCCCATGATTTAAAAACACCTCTGGCCATCATACAGGGCTATGCCGAAGGATTAAAAGAAAATATTCGAGAAAGCCAGGAAGACAGGGATTTCTATTGTTCTGTCATTATTGACGAGGCGGAACGCATGAATAAACTGGTACGGCAGATTCTCACCCTCTCCCAGCTGGAAATGGGTAAATTAAAACCAGAATTGGAAAGCTTTGAAATAACCTCATTTATCAATGCTATTATGGAAAAGTTTAAGCTGATGTTTGAGGAAAAAAATATTACTATCACTAATCTTATACCCCGCACCATAGTCTCGGCAGACGGCAGTATGTTAGGACAAATACTGGTGAATCTCATAAGCAATGCAGCAGATCATACCGGTAACAATGGTAAGATTGTGATATCTTCAGATTTTCATGATAATAAGATCCGGGTAAAAGTCTTTAATACCGGCAATCAAATTCCAGAAGAGGAATTAGATAAAATCTGGCTCAGCTTTTATAAGGTTGATAAAGCTAGGACAAGAACGTATGGCGGTACAGGTATTGGCTTGACAATCGTCAAAAATATAGTTGAAGCTCATAAAAATACCTGTGGTGTAGAAAATAAAGAAAATGGCGTTGAATTCTGGTTTGAACTAGATATAGGTTAAGGTCGAGATT
>CAWVFN010000049.1:0-19972 GCA_963928475.1 Bacillota bacterium | reverse complement strand
GGATTTCCCGCCTCCATACCTGATCGTCACCGACCCGGCGGTTTCCCTTTACATGGACGCTTCCCTCAGGAATACCGGATTACCACTTAGTCCGCACTTTAATCCCCGAAAAACCTTAACGAGTAAACGGCCTAGGAGTTTTCCTCAACAATTACCTTTTGCCCTAGACTCTTTTGCAATACCGGTTTCATAGCTTACGGTTAGGCTTGGCCGAACTTCCCCGCAAGTGTTTTTGATACTCCACCTTAATCACTCAAGTCAAGCTACGCTGCACCCAGTTCACCCGAATGCAGGTTCTTCCCAAGCCGTAGTTTCCTCTCCGACCAAAGAAAGTGCCCCACAGTTTTGGGTCTCCACGGAAACAGGGTAGGATCATCATGCCGTTGATGGTTCCCCTATAACCTTAACCTCCAGCATCAGCCCCAAACTGGGCGTAAGAAGCCAACACCAGAGACTTCATCGATGTGCTCTTAACGGATTTTTAGCCCCGTCTTCAGACAAATTTTTATTGACTAGGATACCGCATCACCTGTTTATACATATTATAACAAATTTTACTTATATAATGCAAGACCACTACCTGTTCTCTTTAGGCTTTTCTGACCAACAAATCTTGAGACAATCTCTGAAAAACGTCAGTATCTCTCGATATCTCCTTCAAGCTCGCGTTAGCTTCTTCTATCGCCGCCGCAGCAGCTTTCTTTGCCTCGGATAAACCTAATAATGTGACGTAGGTATTTTTCTCACTTTCGGCGTCAGAATGTATAGTCTTGCCCAAATCAGCGAAACTGCCCACCTCATCCAAAATATCATCTACTATTTGAAAGGCTAAACCCAAATTCTCGCCGTATTTTTCCCAGGCTTCGATTTCTTTCTCTGCCGCGCCGCCTAAAATCGCCCCGCAGGTCAAACTCAAAACCATCAAATCGCCGGTTTTGTGATAATGGATCTCACGTAATTGATTTAAAGTTAATTCTTGCCCTTCGGCTGCGACGTCCAAACTCTGACCATATACCATACCCCTATAGCCGCTTCGTGACGCCGCAAGGTTGACAGCCCTAAGAAGTTTATCTCCTTTCTCGCCAGGAATATCAGACATAAAGCCAAAGGCACCAGTCAAAAGGGCGTCACCGGCTAAAATAGCTAAGGCCTCACCGTAAATCTTATGGTTTGTTGGCCGTCCCCGACGAAAATCATCATTATCCATGGCTGGCAAATCATCATGAATAAGGGAATAAGTATGAATCATCTCTATGCCCAGGGCAAAGGGTAAAAGATTACGCCAATCATCGCGGTAAAGAGCGGCTGTTGCCAAAAATAAAACTGGACGCAGACGTTTTCCCCCAGCTAAAAGGCTATAAGACATGGATTCTTCCAGCCTGCTTTCGGGTTTTTCCCATTGCTCTCGTAAATAATCATTAAAGGCTTCTCTCTCTTCAACAAAATAATCCATGAGTTTCCTTTCTCGTATATTAAAATTACTTTACTTTATATTTTCTTTCTATCTTGCGATAATGCAAAATCAGCCAAACTAAGCCCAAAGAGGCGCTAAGAAAAACTATAACTCCAGCAACTAAAGGACTAAAAAAATAAACAAGCCCTCCCAGCCAATAAAACAGGGAATAAATAAACCACATTTTTCTGTTCGCTTTATTATAAGCTATGACATCAGTTATCGTCTCAGAATCCACTTGAGAACCTGACCAAAACCACATGGGTCTCTCCCTTCTGCCGGCATATATACCGATAAAAGTAAACAGACCCGCACAGCCCCAGATAGATACCAGCCAGATAAGAATATCCATAAGACGAAAAATCACTCATTTTTAAAAAGGGAATCTTCTATTAATTCTACATTATCAACAGGATCAACCCTTTTTTCTGTTACCGCTTCAGAAGCATCCATAGCCTTTTGGGAAAGAACCTCGATCTTGCCTTGGGCCTCATTTAATTTTTTCTCACAGCTCCGTAATAGGCCGATACCCCTTTCAAAGCTAGCTAAAAGATCATCTAATCCCAAATCCCCTGCTTCCATTTGTCTCACTGTAGTTTCCAATGCCGCCAAAGCTTCCTCAAAGGATAATTCTTTAGTCTTTGTCATATACTGTTCCTCCTAATTTTTCCTTCACCTGACAAATAATATGTCCCTCTTTAAGCTGGACCGTAACTTCATCACCGGCAGAAGTATCGTTACTGTCACGCAGAATATGGCCTTCCTTCAGACAGATACTGTAGCCTCGATCCAAAGTATTAAGAGGACTAAGTACAGCAAGTTTTTCTCTTAAAACTTGATAATCGTTTTTTTTGCGGTTGTAGCTTTCGCTGAAGGCTCCCTGCAAACGCTGGTCTATCATATCTAAGCTCTGATACTTGTTATACAGTAAACGCTCACACTGAGTAAAAACTGGACTTTCTTTTAACTTATTAAGATTAAGACGCCGTTTATCCAGACCACCCTTAAGCCTCTGACTTAAACCATTCTTTAACAGAGACAGACGGCTTTCCAGATCCGCCAAGGAAGGCACGGCGATTTCCGCCGCCTGTGACGGTGTTGCCGCTCTTCTGTCCGCCACTAAGTCCGCTATGGTGGTATCAGTTTCATGTCCCACCGCAGATATTACCGGCAGCTCAGAACGATAAATAGCCCTTGCTACTTCTTCAGTATTAAAGGTCCAGAGATCCTCAATGGAACCGCCGCCCCGACCTACTATAAGCAGGTCAACACTTTTTATGCGATTAAAATACTCTATGCCGGCAATAACCTCTGCCCCAGCGGCATCACCCTGTACGGCGGCGGGATAAAGGGTCAAAGAAATACGGGGAAAGCGAGCTGTGGCCACATTTTGAATATCATGCCATACAGCCCCCGTTGGCGAGGTTACCACTCCGATTCTTGGTGAATACAAAGGTATGGACTTTTTATGTTCTACAGCAAAAAGACCTTCTTCATTAAGACGGCGCTTTAGAGCCTCATAAGCCAAGTATAAATCTCCTATACCTGCCGCCTCCATGGAAGAAGCTATTATTTGATATTGACCATCCCTCTCATAAACCGAAATTGAGCCGCGTACTATGACCTTTTGGCCGTTTTCCGGCCGGAAAACCATTTTGCTGACAGCACTTTTAAACATCACAGCTTTGAGAAAAGCCCCTTCATCTTTAAGGCCAAAATACATATGACCTGAAGAATAAATCTTACAGTTAGATATTTCTCCCTCCACCAAAATATTCTTCAGGTTGACATCGGCGTCTATTTTACGCTTTATGTAAGAATTAAGCTGACTGACCGTTACCGGTTTTCTCTCAATCATTTTCGCTCCTTAATATAAATTATCTATTAATTAAAATATAGCATATCTTAAGTACCATAAAAGGGACAGAATCATAGATATACAATCATGGTGGGTTAAAGGTAAACTATGACTTTACATTTTTGGCGCTGGGCCATGAGTGTGTTTAGCTAAAGCCAGACATGCCACACCGACAGCATTATCCGACGCGAAATGCGGATCAGCAAAAAACACCCTTTGCCTGGACAATTTTTTCTTTATATAAGAAGCGATATATTGATTAGACATGACACCGCCGGCTAAAACCAAAGTATCCACTCCCGTTCTCTCAATAGCGTAAGATAAAGCTTTTCTCAAAGTACGGGCTACTGTTTCCTCCAAGGCTCTGGCTGCGGCTGGCGCAGGCAATCCACCTTCTATCAGCCTTTGTAAAGCTGTTTCCGGTCCGGAAAAAGAGAATACCCCGTCTTTTGTCATATGGGTTTTTAGCAAAGGCGCCCCCCCCTTAAAGGAGGCGGCGGCTTTTTCCACTTCTTTCCCGGCGGGAAAAGAAAAGCCAAGAGAAACTCCTATTCTATCCACAAACTGACCAGCGTGAAGATCACCGCTGTGAGCAACAACAGTCAGGTCATAATTGCCCGGTTCCTTTTTTTCAGCCAGGCAGACCTCTGAAGTACCGCCGGAAAAATGGCACATAATAAAGGCCTCGTCATCCTCGTTAAAATCAGAGGAGAAAATTGCCGCCGCCAGATGGCCTTCCTGATGTGAGACCCTATAAACGGGCAGGGCAAGGCCGGCGGACAAAACAGCGGCAGCGTTTAAACCACCAAGAAAAACCGGCATATATGATCCCTCTACATTACGGGGAGCAGCACTGACACCTATAGCCTGAAGCCGACGCAGATCATGCTCTTTCCCTAAAGAGGTCAATATATCCGGTAAATTCCTTATATGCTGAAAAAGAGCCTCGGACTGGGACAAACCGCGTCTGCCTAAAGGCACGTCCAAAACTCTTCTCTCATCAGCTAAAAGACAGCCCTCAGAGGATATAAGAGCCGCTGAGGTAGTATAACAGCTTGTATCTAAACCTAAAAACATAATCACTCATTTTAGTCCTCAGCTTTATCAGCTAAGGGCTTATCCTTACCGAAATCATTTTTTACATTATCCAAGACGCCGTTGACAAAACTGTAGGCCTCTTCCTCACCGTAAATTTTGGCAAGCTCAATGGCTTCATTTAAAGCCACTTCCATAGGCACGTCCTGAACATACCAAGTCTCATAGAGCGCCAGACGTATAATATTTCTCTCCACAGGATTTATACGCTGTATATCCCATCCTTTGGCGTTACGCTTAATAAAATCGTCTATCCGCTCTCTCTGTTCCTGCACACCCTTGACTATGGTCTCTATATAAACACAATCTTTATTACCAATAACCTTATTAGCCAAGGCCTCATCCATGGTATTTTTTGCTGCGGCAAAATCGTTCTTGCCTAAATCCATCTGGAAAAGCATACGAAAAGCCGTTTCCCTCGCCGTATGTCTGCTCAATTTTCTTCTCCCTTATCCAGTGGAATTGTGGCTTCGTGACTGTTATTTTTGCTATGTTGCTTAACTTTATTATTATCCTCACGATAAGCAGCGGCATCTTTTTCCCCGGAAGCCTTCACCACTAAAACTTCTACACGTTCCACTGTTAAAGAGGTGCTACCCTCAATAATATCGCGTATATCTCTTTGGAGGCGTTCAGTAACATCGTTAATTTTATCGTCAAAGGAAACGCTGATACGAACCCTCAAACGCAAACCCCGGCTTTTACTCTTAATTCTGGTACTGACACTTACTACGCCGGGAACAGCTAAAGCAGTATTGCGAGCCATATTTTCTATGGTATTTAAAGTAACATAAACAGCATTGCTTTTAGCGGTACCTGGGACTTTTACCGCCTTAGGCGCCTTAATACACAGGTTAGCTAAAATAATTACAGCGCCGACAGCAAAAATCACTCCGCCAGTTAAAAGAGTAACTGTACTTTCTATACCATTCTGCCAGATATAAGAAACTGTTTCCGCCACATAAGTCAAACCCAGTCCATCGGTAAAGGTAATAACACCGATAATTACTAAAATACAGCCAAATACAAAACTAAAAAATCTATTAAACAGGGACATTTATTCTACCGCCTCTTATTTTTCCTCAACATCGGCAACTTCTTCCTTAGTTTCTTCAGGCTGAGGGAAGATGATACCCTGGACATACATATTTACTTCGCTTACGTTAAGACCAGTCATGGATTCTACCGCTGTTTTTACGGCAGCTTGGGCGTCCTTACAAACATCGGGGATTTTGTAACCGTATTTAACCATAACACTGAGGCTTATTGCTACATTAGATTCAGCAATATCCACCTTGATACCTTTACTAAGGTTTTTTACCCCCAATTTTTCTACAAACTCACCAGCAAAGGAACCTGTCATGCTGGCAATACCCTCTACTTCACCGGCAGCTTTCGCGGCGATAACCGATACTACCTCATCAGCTATTTTTACCGTTGTTACAGTTTCTTTGTTTTCGTTATTTTCCTGAGCCAGGTTTTCTTCTTTTATTTCAGTCATAATTAAATCCTCCGTTTCCTCTATGAACTAACAATGACCTAAAGCGGCACAGTAAAATATTTTACTAAACCGCTTATAAATGCCATACACTTTTAATTATTATAATATTATATCAGGAAACCAGGCAAATAACAATCTATTTATTTATTTAATTAATTATTTTAGTCTTTAGGACAAATTACGGCAGAAACTTAGTAGATAGTAAATACAGAAAGGCTGGCACTATCTATACCGCAGTATACAGCGATGAAATCCCGTAACCCCTTTTCTTCAGAGGACGAAAGAGAAGATGCCTTTATGATGAGAAGAGACAAAGGCTCTTCATAACTGAAGATCACGTCCTCATAATTGCGGCCTTTAAGTATAGTTTCTACCTTATCCTCAAGGCCGCTGCGATAATACAGATTCTCCAAGTCTTCCTTGGCTCCTTCTTTTTCCTCAGCTGTCAATGAAGTATCCGCCATCACAGCAATGTACAATTCTTCTTTTTGATCCCGCTGTTTGCGGCGTTCCGTTCTGTACGAGGCGAAAAAATCCTCTGATTCTCCTGTATCTATATCTTCAATAGTCTGAGATATTGCCGCCTCGGTTTCCGCCGCTGAATAAGAACTGTCATCTTTATGTTCTGGAATGAGCCACAAAAGCAAGGTTAATATAAGGGCAATAATTAGGACGGTTAATTTAAAAGTCACTGATTTATCTTTTAAGGTAAAAAACTTCATCATATTAATCCTCCATACCGTAAATAGCGACTTTATCAGCGCTTATGCCCAGATAAGATATGACGGCGTCCTGAATTTTTTCCCTTACTACAGCATTACCTCCGCCAGCGGCTACCACCAAAACACCTGTAATTTCCGGCGGGATCTCTTCTATCAATACACCGCCGCTGTCACCATTTATCATTACCATCTCCCGTCTGGTAGTGGTCTCCCGGGTCAGATCACCCTCCTGACCTGAAGTATTTTCCGATATTTCCTCATTATAAGCGTACTCCTTCTTACCGCTGCTGTCATACTCAATGGCTACCGATACCCGTCCTACACCAGCAATATCACCTAAAATTGAAGCCAGTTTTTGTTCTTTATCATTAACTGCTGATACCTCCTGACTGGTGTCAGTATCATCAGCCGACTCCTTATCCCCACCAGAAAACAAAGTAGAGGTCAGCAGCAGCATAACAGCCAGAGCCGCCAGCAATAAAAGATACGTTATTTTTTTCTTATCCTTGGCTGGTATTTTTATTTTTTCTTCTAATGTCATTTAAATACCACCTCAACCTTTCTTTTTTCGATACCATAGTCCTCAGCCAATATGGTTTTTACTTTATCAGCCACTACTCTTTCACGACCCGGCTCTACAGAGCTTACCTCCGCCGTTACACTTTCTACAGAATCATTTCCTAAAACAGCCATTACATAAAAATCATATTCCTCATAAACTGCTTCTAACTTAGTCTCTATCTCAGCACTTAGGGACTGGGATGCCGCTTCTAAAACAGAGCTATCCGCTTCCTGAGGCAGGATTTCTCCTTCCTCAATAGCTAACTGGGAAAAATCAAGGGTGGAAAAATCCATGTCTGTAAATAAGCCTACGACAGGATTAAGTAATATGGCCAGAAAATATAAGCCAAAAACAAGCTTGATCCCGTAATGCTGCCGGGCTTTCGGTAAAAACATGTCTATAAAAGCGGCGAAAACAGCTACTACGGCAATATCACCGATGACCTTGGTAAACACCCCCATAAAAACACCTCTCAAAGCGATATAAACTCAGCGAAACATCATAGTGATATTTCCTAAGGCTACTAAAAAAAAGATAAAGAAAAAAAAGAGTACGCCAGCGGCAGCTACCAAAGCGAAAACCAGAGTCAAGGCTCCGGAAAAATCACGTAAGAGGGTACTGAAATCTCCAGTTCCTAAAGGTTCCAATAAGGCGCCCACAACCCGAAAAAGCAAGGCAGCTAAAAGAATTTTCAAAGCCGGTACTATAATAACAACAGCAATAACAATAATGGCAAATAAACCAATGGTGTTCTTTATTAGTAAAGAAGCGCCTAAAATGGCATCAAAGGCATCAGCTATATGCTTACCAACTATCGGAATAAAATTACCCGCCGCCAATTTAGCGGTCTTGAGAGCTAAACCGTCTACGGCACCGGCGCCTATTCCCACCAAAGACAGTACAGCAGTAAATAATGTCAGCATACAAGTAAGTACTATCAATATAATATCCCTAATTAATTCCCGCATTTCCTTAAAAGAGTATTTAGGCGCCAAATGACCCACTATTACCAAAGCGGCGAAAATAAGAACCAGAGGAATAAGAAACCGCTCCATTAAGCCTAAAAAAATAGTAATGAATACCAGTAAAATAGGCTGGGTAACGCTTAAAGACACTCCGCTGCCGCCGGCGGCTAAAAAACCCAGCAATAATGGTAACAGTCCATAGAGAAAGTCCGATGACTTGTTAATTACCTCGGTAGCCATAAAAATGATCTCACCAAAGGATTTAGCGGCTAAAAAACTAAAGGCCAAAAGAATAATCCAATGGCCAGCCCCGGCAATACCATCGTCACCCCGGCGCAAAGCCTGGAAAACAGCGGCTAAAATCCCTAAAATCAAAAGTTGAGTCAAAATCAAAAAATAATCACGGTAACCAGCGGTAAAAGCGGTTAGTATATCAGCGGGCAAGGAAGAAAGATCAAAATCGCCAGTGCGGAAATTTTCATATAAGTCTCTTAGAGATATACCGCCGTAGCTGTCGGCCATTGTCTTATCTAAATCCTCTATAAGCTGAATAAAGGTATTCTCATCGTTATTCAGTTTTTCCATATCAGCCCCGGCTACCGGCAGTGATAAGATAAGGACGATAAACAGGGAGCAGACTATAATTCTGAAATACATGATCTTCCTCACCTCAAAAGATCCAGTACAGTGGTGACCACAGCCTCCAAAAGAGGTAAAGCCATCAACATAATTATTATCTTAACGGCTAATTCCAGCTTTTTCCCTATCCCCTTTTCTCCTGCGTCCTCACATATGTCCTGGGCAAACTCACCGATATAGGCTATGGCTACTATCTTTAAAAGCAAAGGTATATAATCCACCTGTAAATCAGCGGTGCTTGTGAAATCCTTTATCTTATCAAAGATTGATAATAAGGCCGGCATTACCTGCAGAAGTATAATCGCCGCCGTAACTAAGGAGACAATCACCGCTAAAAAAGGAATCTGACTATTGCGTAAAAATAGACTAAAAAAGGCTCCCACTATAGCTATAGCGATAATACCAAAGAATAGATCCATTGCTGTTACCACCTTACTTAGGGATCTTTAAAACATATAAAAAACAGACTGCACTTCCTTAAACAAATCAGTTACCAGGGGTATTATCTTAACTAAGGCTATAGTAATACCAAGTATGAGGCATAGATACGCGTACTCGTCGCGTCCGGCCTGCTTCAATAATAGATGAATCACTGTTACGGTAAAACCTAAAGCAGCTAAAAAAAGTACAAGTTTTAATTCGCTCATGACTACACCTCAAATCAATAATAAACCAAAAATCATTCCCAGCATCCAACCGCCCATATTACAGATGCGGCGCCATTTTTTCTCAGTTTCACCAGCCTCCAATAAAGCCGTCCGCAAAGAACCAGCAGCCGACGCCAAACGACGGTTCTGCCTTTGCCCATCCATAGTTCCTAAATCACTGCTTAAGGCCAGCAGTATTTCTTTATCTTCCATTGTTAAGCATAACTTTTCTGACTCATCACCAATGACCGCCTTAAAAGCCGCACCGCTGTCCTGATATTCGCCGCCAGCCAAAGCCGCGCCGATTTTATTAAACATCTCACCAACATTACCCTGGATCTTGGCACCGACATGAGCAAAACTAAGCCATAAAGGGTTTTGAGCAAAAAGCATCTCCGTTTCCAACAGTTCTAAACCGTGAATTATAGTTTCCAACTCCCGCCGGCGACGAGTCAAAGAGTATCCCAGCAACGTGCCGACAAAACCTGAAGAAAAAACAAGAAGCAGAAAAGCAAATATTCTCATAAACTCACTCCCTTGCCATCATAAATGCCCTGCACACGGTTAATACCCGAAGCTCCCAACTGTACAAAACGGCCAAAAACACCCATCTCCAGCAGATTAGCCAATAAAGGACGGTGACTTATTTCCTGGAAGTCTCGGCCATGAGCCGAAAGAAGTAACGAAATCCCGCTGTTAACAGCCTCTAAAATAGCAGTTTGCTCCTGGGGGTCACCTATCTCATCAGTAACTACGATTGACGGCCCTAAAGAACGTATCGCCATCATCATACCCTCGCTTTTAGGAGCACCGTCTAAAACATCTGTAGCGGGTCCAACATCTAATTGAGGCTGTCCCAAAAAGGAGCCGGCGATTTCCGAACGCTGATCTATCAAAGCAACATTTCTAACACCACCGCCCCGGCCATAACTTAAAAGCCTGGTCAGATCCCGCAGCAAAGTAGTTTTTCCGCCTCTGGGTGGTGAAAAAATCAAAGTATTGATTAGGCGTCCCTTGTCCAACAGATAGGGCAGTATTTTTTCACCGCAATTCCGTACTTCTCTGGCAATACGAAAATTTAAGGAATATACATCACGTATACCCTTTACCCTCCCCTCCTCCGTGACTACCCTGCCAGCAAGACCAACACGGTGACCGCCGGGAATAGTAATATAACCCCGGCGAAACTCCTCGTCCAAGGCGTACACAGAGCCTTCAGTCATGCGAAAAACAGCGCCTCGTATATCTGCTTGATTAGGTATTATGACCTGTCCCCTTTTATCCTTCAAATAGGAGACCCCATCTGACGCGACTATAAATACAGGTTTTCCCAGCCGTATACGCACCTCTTCCAAGCTGCTGCCGAGCTGCGGCGGCAAAGATGCTACCGCTTCACTGATATCACTTGGTAAATATGGTGTAATTCCGGCCTTTTTTTTGTTTTCCCAATAATCAGTCATGTCCTTTCACCTTCTTTTTTTAAGGTTATGTACCCGCCATAGACCTTAGAACAAAAAAAATCATTGACCAAACGGGAAAAAAGTATTATCCTTAGATGTATATTAGGTTAACTATGCGTATTAGAGAAAAGGAGGTGTAATTTTGCTTGCCGTCAAAACAACGGATCTGACCAAAAAATATGGTAAGTATTATGGTATCGATAATGTGGATCTCACTATTGAGGCGGGAGAAGCTTTCGGAATAGTCGGACCGGCAGGAGCAGGTAAAACCACGCTTTTAAGACTCTTGATGAATTTCATTTTCCCAACATCCGGCAGCGGCAGTATCTTTGGGAACGATATTGTCTCAGACTCTGTTCTCATTAAAGAAACAGCAGGTTACGTACCGGAAGAGGTTACTTGCTATCCCCAAATGAAAGCGGGAAAATATATAAGGATGGCTATGAAACTTCATAAGGTTAAAAATAATCCGTTATTGTATAACCTTATGGAAGCATTTACCATTCCCAAAAATGAAACCTTTGATATAATGGACAGATGTGATATCAAAGCTACGGGTATAGCTGCGGCCTTGGCTATTGAGCCCAAAATCCTCTTGCTGGATGAGCCTACTGCTGATCTGACCAGAGATATGAGGGCTGTGTTCTTTGACTTACTGGCTAAAGAAAAAGAAAAAGGCACAACTATCATTATTACCGGAACCACGTCGGAGGAATTAGGTGATATCTGTGACAGAATAGCTACCATGGAACAAGGATCTATCGTCTGCGTCAAGGACGCGGCGGGAGATATACGAACCCAGCCACAGATAAAAGAAGAAGATTTTTCTGACGAATACGCAGAATATAATGATGAAATTGACGAATTGGCGGATACCATTGTCATTAGTGATCTCGAGACAGAGAGACCAGCAGAAATACCCCTTGAAGGAACAGCTCCTCCTGAAGAAATGGCACCTGTTGCAGACCAAGTCACTTCACCGACAGTCAAGGATGAACCTGTTTACACTGAGGAATCTATTGAAGACTTCCTGGCAGAACCGGATATCATTCCCCCAGAAGAAAATGAGGAAGAAGAGGATACTGTCAATCCTAAAGTCCTAAAAGTCAAGGTCAAAAACTTTGACAAAGCTGCTTTTGCCGATATGGGTTTAGCTGTCATGTCTGAAGAGGATGATAAAATCAAATTGGCCTATGCCGGGGATCTCAGGGATTTAGCTACAAAGCTTAAGGCTATGGGTATCAATAACTTTACCACTACCAATAAAAATATAGCCAAAGCTTTTGGTATAGACCTGCCAGCAGAAAAAAGTGAAGCTGCCCCTATTGACTCTTTAGAAGCACAAGTGGAAGCTGAATCATCTCCCTCGCCTGAGGAAAAAAATATAAATCAGGATAACGTCACAGAGGCTCCTAATGTTAAAGAGGGAGGTGAGGATAAATGAGCATATTCAGAATAGCGATGCGCCGCAATATCAGCGCCCTCATAATATGGACCATTATTATGGGATTACTGTTAGCGGCTGCCATGTTTATCTTTCCTACCATCGGCGCTGACTCGATAATCGCCAGTGTCGAAAGTCAATTACAATCCACACCCCAGCTCCTTGTGGAAATATTAGGTTTAGGTTCCATCAGCATACTATCGACTATGGTTGGCTACTTTGCCTTCGCTTTTCAGTTTACGATTATCCTATCAATGCTCTTCGCGGCAATTTTAGGGGCAAAAACTCTGACAACAGAAGAAGGCTGCGGCGCCACGGAATTTATTTATGCACAGCCTGTAACCAGAAAATACGTAGCTCGGAGAAAACTCATTGCCGCTATTATTACTTATTTTATTTATTCACTGCTTATTTCTCTTATCGCCCTGGTAATGGCCTATATTTTCCGCACCGATACATTAACGGAAATGCTTATAGATATGGGTCCCGCCTTAGGCGGCCTGTTCTTTGGCGGACTAATATATATATGCATAGGCTTCTTCTTTTCGTCATTCCTGCGGAGCAATGGTGAGTCCATTCCCATAATGATTGCTATAGTGCTTATCACCTATATCATTGGGCTGATGGGCAGAATCGTCAGCCGGGTAAGTTTCTTAGTTTTTGCCTCACCCATTCTTTACGCTGATCCCATAGTCTTAGTTCAATCCGGTTTCAACTGGCTGCAATTAGTAATTGGCGCGGCGCTGATAATCATAACAGTGGTTGCCGGTATGAATATCTACAAGAAAAAGAATTTCCTTGTTTAATTTACACTAAGTTAATAAAAAATAAGCGGCAGGCTAAAAGTCTGCCGCTTATTTCTCGCCAACTAATAGATAAAGCAATCTCTTTAAAAAAAATTTTTTGACAGTTTCAAAACTTTCGGAGATATAATATCATAAAACCCTATAATCTATTTCACAGTCAAAAAGCCGGTAATATATTGTTTACCGGCTTTTTAGCTTAAATAAATAAACTAATCAATATGAGAATAGCACCTATAATCTCCTGCGCAGACAAAACCTCGCCAAAAATAATGAATGCGAGTATGGCGCAAAATATAGGTTCTAACGCATATAAAAACCCTGTCCGCTCAGGTGAAACTTTCTTCTGAGCATAAGTTTGGGCGATATAGGCGTAAGCACTGGAAAAAACAGCCAATCCTATAATTGCTGCCCAGGCCAAACCGTTAAGTTCAAAGCGAAACTCACCAATGAAAAAGACACCTGCAGCGCTAAAAAGTGCCGTAAAGCCAAGCTGCCATATACCAATTACTAAAGCACGGCAATATGAAATTGCCCGGTCAGTAACGATTATATATAGGGCATAGGAAAGGGCGCCACAAAGACATAGCACAGAGCCAATGGCCATTTTAAATTCAGACGACAATGACATAAAACTAATGCCGCACATGACCAATACAGCACAAAAAATCACTTTCTTCTCCGGAAGTTTTCCTTTGAGGATGCTATTTATGATAGGTACCATCACTACAGTGGTTCCAGCAAGAAAACCGGCAGTAGAAGCATTGATAGTCTGAAGACCAGTATTATAAAACTGAGAAAAACCCAACACCATCAAACCCAAAAAGAAACTGTAAATCAACTCAGTTTTAGTAGGAATAATCTTTTTATTAAATACAAGGAAAAGTAAGAGAAATGCAATAGTAAAGCGAAGAAAAGTTATCTGTATCGGCGTACAGCATTCCAAAGCCCACTTTATATAAATATAGGAAAAACCCCAGGCAAAAGGAACTGACGCCATAAGCAAATCACTTTTAGTAAACCTCATCCTTGCTGACTCCTACCCTTCTCATCATTTATCCGCGATTTTCTGGATTGTCTGAACCTCTTCACTCTCTTCATGATGCTCTCCGGTAATCCTGCAGCTTTCTTTCAAAAGTCCATAAGACATAATCAAAATAATAATCATAAAGGGAAAAGCCAAAACTATGGCAGAAAATTTTAATACCTCAAGGCCACCGAGATAGATCATAAGGATAGCATTAAGTATAACATATATAGCCCAAAAAGTCTTTATAGGTACACTAATATCATTTTTATTCTTAACACTGAAAATCGCTGTCATATAGGTGGAAGAATCCATAGATGTTACAAGCAAAATAATTATAAGAATCAATTCTACTATGATAGTAATTGTTTTAAGCTTTTATTTTTCCTAATTACAACCTATAACCTCAGTTTATTAACAAAGAATTCTGTTTTTCCAAAAAGACTGCTGGATAGTTATTTATTTAGATTCTTTGCCTCACTTAAGGTTTCTTGCTAATTATCTAAATATCACAAAAATTGGGAAGTATCTTACTTCACTGACTAACAGACAACACTATTCCACAGTTAATCAAGTTTAGATTAAAATTTTACCTTGAGACATGCAGACTATTAAGAAAAAGCCGGGAAATAAAAATGACAATACAAGAAAAACAGCGCCGGCTCGAATATAAGACCGCGCTGCACATAAAAATATTTATTTATTGTATTATCCACTTGTAAAACTTGACTGTATAGTATACAATTCCCTCCCTAATATAATAAATCAGATGTTAATCTTAGCTATTCCTATTTTCTTCTTCGCAAGTAGATTTATTTTGGTTTTCACAATTATCATCAATGTCATCAGTTTTTAAAGCTTTAGCCCGGCGACCGGAAACAATAACCGAGGATAAAATACTTATGGTCATTACCGTAATAATTACACCGATAGATATAGGTATAGAAATATGCCAACCAAAGAAGAGAATACCTAATTTAACACCGGTAAAGGCCAAAATAACGCCGACGCCATATTTAACGTAAATAAAGCGTTCCTGTAAATGTAATAAGACAAAGTACAGCTGCCGCAAGCCTAAAATAGCGAAGATATTGGAAGTATAGGCTATAAAAACATTTGTGGTAACGGAAAATACAGCGGGAATAGAGTCTATGGCAAAGAGGATATCGGAAAACTCAATAACTAAAAGAACAGCGAAGAGAGGTGTGGCGTAAAGCACTTTATTTTTTCGGACAAAGAATTTCTCGCCCTCAAAATCAGGAGTCATTTTCATAACTTTGCCCAAAACTTTTACTATTGGACTGTCTTTAGGATGAGTTTCCTTTTCTTTGCCAAAGCACATTTTTATACCGTTAATAAACAGAATAATACCGAAAATATAAAGAATAAACTCAAAATGCTCAATTACCTTAACACCTAAAGCAATAAAGAGGAGTCTAAGTACGATAGCGCCGGCTATACCATAAGCTAAAACACGATGTTCCGCATGTTCCGATATACCAAAAGCCGTAAATATTGTAATAAAGACAAAGAGGTTGTCCATACTTAAGCTGAATTCTAAAAGATAGGCACCTAAGAATTCCAAAGCTGGTTCTTTGCCCATAAATATCAGTATACCAAGATTGAAAAGCAACGCCGCTCCCATAAAAAAGAGAACATGACTAAAGGGTTTCCAAAAGAACTCTTTATTGCGCATATAAAATCCTCCGCCAGTAACAAAAATTAATTTTAGGTAAAGCTCCAAAGAAAAGACCTTGACGTTTGCTTTCTCATAAAAAAAACAAACATCAAGGTCTTGCTATCCACAACGGAGAATGGAACCAGATATATAATATCGGCTGTTGGCTCCATAACTTTAAAGCTACTCCCCTTAACGCGAAATATATTTATTTAATCTTTACTTATGGTATCATATACAAGGAAATATTGCAACAGAAAATTTCATCTTTTCAATAGCTTTTTTTTATGATATGATATTTATAGTGGAGTAATAAACAATATTACTAAGAACACCTAAATGGAAGGGAGATCTTCAATTATGGCCGGTGTACATTGTGAGATTTGCGGCGGTAATTTAGTGGCCGCGTCCAGAAGCACCATGTTCGTTTGCGAGCACTGTGGGATCAGATACCCTAAAAATAAAGTAAGACGTATGTTTTTTAAAGACGCTGGAGTTGACTCAAAGGCTCCTGTTACTGAAGAGGAAATGCGCCATCTCCACGCCATGGTAAAAAAATATTTCCGTGAGGAAAACTTCATTGACGCGGAAAATGTTACCAACCGAATCTTATCAGCAGACAGCGATGACGAAGTTGGTAACCGTTATTTTGAAGTTCTCTGCAAAATGAAGATAGACTTCAAGATAGAACGGCGTACCTTAATCAAATTTGTGGGCAAGGAGACAAAGGTTCGTATACCAAAGATGACTAAGGCCATAGGCAACGGCGCTTTTCAAAATAACACCGCTATTGAAAGTGTGGAGGTTCCAGAAGGTGTTATCTCCTTAGGTCATGACGCCTTTAACGGTTGCGTAAATCTTAAAAGCATTAAACTCCCCTCTACCCTCTCATTTATAGGAGATCACTGTTTTGCCCAGTGCGAAAGTCTCAAAGAAGTAATTTTACCGGAAAAAATGAAATTTTTAGGTGATTTTGCTTTCTGGAAATGCGGTTCCCTATCAAAGGTGAATATTCCTCCTAAGATGACTACTATCGGCAGAAATACTTTCGCTTACTGCTATAACCTGTCCGACTTTAAGCTCGGTAAAGGTATAACTTCCATTGGCTGCGGCGCTTTCAAGGACTGCGGTAAGCTTACAGATATCGGTGATATCAGCAGAGTACCTTTCATCGGTGAAAAAGCCTTTAAAGGCTGTGATAAACTAAAAAAACCACATATCGATCATCCCAGGTTTATGAGTAACGGCTGGGAAAAATACGCTAAAGAAAATCATTTAGAGTAAATAAATACCGCGGGAAAAGAAATATCTTTCTATACCGCGGTTTTTATTGGTTAGGGAAAAGCAAGCAAGTTCAAATCTATAGGGAAAAGAAAACCTAAAAAGCAACCAAATAAGTTCAGCATAAGTACAAGGAGAAATAACTATGTCTAATGAGGACAAGAAAGACTTCAACGCTATGCTCCATAACTGTAAGGATATGCCTAAGTTTCAAAAGATAACTGATCCCAAAGCTATAGAAAAATACGGCGGTGATACCATGTATTTCGCGCCGCCAATAGATTATGACAGAATAATGAAACAAATACCACCTGGCAAAATAATCACTATAGGAGAGATACGAAAATATCTCGCCAAAATAAGTGGGGCTGCTTTTACAGAGCCGACTACCGCTGGTATCTTTATCAATATTGCCGCCTGGGCCAGCCATCAGAGGGAAAATGATAAAACGCCTTACTGGCGCACATTAAAAACAAATGGAGAACTGAATCCCCGGTATCCTCTGGGCATAGAATACCAAAAAGAAAAGTTAACTGCCGAAGGACATGCCATTATCCAAAGGGGCAGAAAAAATATCCGCTACTTTGTCAAGGACTATGAAAAAAAGCTCTTTGCTTTAGAACAAATACAGCCTAAATTTATCAAATAATTAAAAATAACGGCTCACGGCGTTAACCGTGAGCCAATTTGTTCTTTAAGGATTGCACATACCACAGGGATCATAACCTGCCTCTATCAATTTCTCCCTGGCACCACTGTATTCAAGCTTATTCTCCTCTTTCATTTCGGCAACACCAGCACAGGTAGGATAATGAAACTTTCGGCTCTTAACATTAATTATATAAAAATCCGCTGCATTAATTTCATCGTCAGCTTCACCTACAGCATCGCCAGGCAAATTTGTCTCGGCAATATTGGTGCCGCTCAGGGCATAACTATCACCGTTGGTATAATCCAACATGACGCCAGGCTGGACATTATAACAAAAAACATTAAAACATATGCCTTTTCCCTGATCCTCAAGGGATAAAGCTTCCATCTGTACCCCATCAGCTAATAAGTTAGAACCCTTAAAAATTGGCGTGACACGATAAAGGACATGATTGCCTGTTTCCTTAATATAATCCGCCACCATATTCTCAAAGGGCAGCATGCCTTCAACATTCATATACCTGGTACCGGTAATTAAATTCCGCACATTGGCGTTTTCCGCCGTCAACTGATAACCTATGAGATGACAGCGGTTATAGAGATACTTTCCCTCCACAAAATCATATTTCACCGTATGCCAGCCTGTAGGCTTTACCTGTCCAATGGCGCCCCGTTCTTCCTGAGGCATAATATCCTGACCAATATTAGCGTAGGCTACGCCGCAGCGTCCCAAGGCATCGAGACTGCTATAAAACTCAAAGGAACTGCTCACCACATCATCGAGGTTAAAAGCGGGCTGATTGCCGTCAATAACAACATAGGGTGAACCAGCATAGGGCGGTAAATTATCTAAAGAGGCGATTGTTGAGACGGCAGCATCCTCTTCTGTGTCTGGCCAGCCCTGTTCCGTCTGAACAGTAATGTTGTTTTCCTGTTCAATACCATTCCCAGAATCCATCTGGGAGCTCTGAGAGTCAGAACAGGCAGACAAAAGCAGCAGAAGGATAAAAAGTAAAGGATATATTAATTTAGCTATTTTTTTCATTTCCTATATATTTCCTCCGTAATTGTCTCATGAGAATACCCCGGAAACTCTAAAGCGGATTGTAAAATCCAGCCATGCTCAGACAAGGGAATATCAAAATATAGATCCGCTGGATAAAGACGGTTCCACTTATATACCACTATTTCCTCAATTTTATCCTCAAAATCGAGAAGCCTCTGATCCTCGACAAAACAGAAATCTCCTACAGCGGCTTTAAAAAGAAAATCAGACTCAACTTTGATTCCCGGATCTTTAAATGAGGAAAAAAGTTCCGCTGAATAGCTGTTCAGCCACAGAGTATGATCAGAAATTTTAGTGATAACGCGCTCTAACAATTTTTTATCTCGGCTTTGCCGCCGCTTATTAAAGGCCATCCCGCCTTTAGAGTCAAGACAGACTATAACAATCATCTAAAGTCATCCTTACCAGATATCAATAATTACGATTTTAATTATACAGCAATTTATTACTGGGGACAATATCGCCGTTATTTACGACCCATAAACTTAGGGTGAATATCCAACCGCAAATTATTATGAATCAGCCGGCTGAAGAGAAACCAAACTTGACACTGCATATCAAAAAAAGATGGGAAAACAGCCCTTGCAAAATTGAGTCTAAGCTCATGTAAGAGTATAGCCGCTAAATTAATACGTGATTTTTTAGGGATTGACACTTTTTAACCTTACTTAACTTGTCATATATTTTTTTCGCCTCCATATATTTGTAAAAGAACAGATATTTGGGGGGCCTTATATGCAGGACTATATTGAAAAAAGGGTCTTAGAGGTAAGTAATTACATAATAAAATCATCTTCCACCGTAAGACAGACAGCCAGCGTTTTTGGGGTATCCAAATCCACCATACATAAAGATATCACTGAACGGTTACCGGAAATAAACGGAGCCAGAGCCAAAGAAGTAAGAGAAATTTTAGAAATTAATAAAGCTGAACGCCATTTAAGAGGCGGAGAAGCCACCAGACGCAAGTATCTAAAGGCCAAACATAAATAAATTATAAGAAATATAAAAGCCGGTAAAAAATACCGGCTTTTAATGGCAGAGGAGCATAAAGAAGTATTGCGAAAATACTAACCTATGCCAAGTGAACGGGAAATATGAAACCTCTATGTGAATGGAC
>CAWVFN010000048.1:0-14232 GCA_963928475.1 Bacillota bacterium | reverse complement strand
AGGGCAGTCTACGTGGGCATAGTGACGGGTTTCTGTTTCATATTCCACGTGGGCTGTATTAATGGTAATACCGCGTTCTCTTTCTTCAGGAGCCGCGTCGATTTCTGCGTAGCTCTTTAATTCAGCGCCGCCGGCTGTGGCCAGACAGGTGGTGATCGCCGCTGTCAAGGTGGTCTTACCATGGTCTACGTGACCTATTGTACCAATGTTTACATGGGGCTTTGTTCTTTCGAATTTCTGTTTCGCCATTTTGCGAACCTCCTAAAATGATATAAAATAATGTTAATCTGTAACAGCTTTATAGTTTAATACCGTAGATACGGTTATCATATTAAAATTTTGTCCCAATGTCAATAGATAAATGGCAGCGGAGGAAAGAAAATTACAGATATATAAGGAGCGTCAGTGATACTGTAAACTAAGAGCTGGCAACTGCCGATTAAAATCCGGCGGGAGAGCAGATTTTTAGATTCCGCCCAGAACCTGATTTTATAGGTATTTGGCTTTAATAAGAATGAGGTCTCAAAAAGGGGAAAAAAGTTGCCAGAAATCATATTTTTATGATATAATTTTTTTTAATTATATTTAACATAAAGAAAAAGGACATTGACTATGAAAAAATTTGCTTTAACTTTTTGCTGTATTTTAGGTTTTCTCAGTTTTTTTATTTTTAGTCAGCCAGAATCTGCTGATGCCTCAGAAGCCACGGCATCTTTTACTGATATCGGCGGCTGGTACGAGCCATATATAACGGACTTAACAGGCCAGGGGATCCTGGAGGGTCGGACAGAGACGGAATTTTTCCCCAACGCTACCATAACCAGGACTGAGTTTATTACCATACTGGCTCGTCTTTCCGGCGATGATCTTAACGCTTACAGAATGAAAGCACCTTCATTTAAGGATATAGCCACTACTTATTGGGGTTTACCCTACATAGAATGGGGTTACGAGAACAAGGTAATAGTTGGTGACAATAATGGTAATTTTAATCCTTCGGCCCAGGTAACCAGACAGGATATAGCGGTAATGCTTTGCCGTTATGCCCAGCGGGTGGAGGGTGTAAGTATTCGGGATTTAGGTGGTCATATTAATTTTACTGATGCCGGCGCCATTGCTCTTTACGCTCAGGATTCCGTAGATACCTTAGTAAGGGGAGGTCTTATCAACGGTTATGAGGACAGCAGCTTCAGACCAAAGAATCCCACGTCCCGTGGTGAGGCGGCGAAGTTAATTTCCATATTTTTAGATGAAGTTCCCGGTTACAAGTCTTTAGGCTATACCTGGGGTGATTTAAAGTATTTTATTCACGCGGGAGGAGAGATTAACGGTCAGGATTTTACCAATTCCCAGGAAGCTTTAGAGAACTGTCTCAGCCATGGTCAGCCTTTCATAGAGATGGATTTTCTCTGGACCTCTGATGGTCATTTGGTTTCTTTGCGTCACTGGGATTACGTAAATCCCAAGCGGGGAGCTTTGACCTATAATGAATTCATGAGTATGAAGATATTTGGCGGCTTAACACCTGTATCTCTTGATTCTCTCTGTGCCTGGCTTCGTCAGCATGATGGTGTTTACATAATTACCGACATAAAGGAAGATAATTTGAAGGGTCTCTCCCTTATAAGCGGGTCATACAGGGATGTAATTGACCGTTTTATTCCCCAGATTTACAGCACCTCAGAATACGATACTGTAGCTGGTCTTGGTTTTCGTGATATAATACTTACCACCTATAATATGTACGGCAGTGATGTAGAAAATGTGGACAATCTTATAGCCTTTGCTCAGAACCATCCTTTACTGGGAATCACTATAGACGAATATTATGCCAAGCAGAAAGATTATGTTGATGCGCTGGGCCGCAGCGGTGTTTTGCTTGGGGTCTTTACGATTAACGACGCTTCTGCGGTACAGTATTATTTCAATCAGGGCATAGATGTAATCTACACTGACAAATTGGACTTACAATGAGTCATAAATTTAGCTAAAAAGATTAATGATGAAGTTAAAAGAAAAAGCACCGGTCAGAGATAATCTGCCGGTGTTTTTTTTCTTGTTATTGACGGCAGTATATCTTGGTCTCAGATTTTTTCCGCCGTGATAAGGAGTTAAAGCCTAATAATCATTGACAGGCAGAGGCAGAAGCCGGAGAGAGCAGTGATAATAGGCAAAGAACTTATGAACAGGGAAATCAGAGGTTAAGATTTCCACAAGTTTTTGAGTCATTTTTATTTGGCTCCCACTGGCATTATAATTTCAATGATGTACTGTTCTTCCCTGCCTCCCAGCCAGATATCGTTGATAAACCTTTCCACACAGGTCCCTTGTAGCTCAAAACGATGTTTATCTGCCCAGGCCAGCATTTTCTCATAGGTATTGCGAAGTGATTCGATAGAGCCCTTATGGTAGGCGCAGACAGCCTGGAAGCCGCCGAAGGACGTAGTCATAGCGGTCATTAATTTATTGGCCTGATGGCAGCGGGCCATCAATCGCACACCCTTTAAGTCCCCTTCCAGCCTTTTGGTTATGGAGGGGTAGCGCACATAAAGTGGTCCGCAGGTAGTTTGTTTATTTTTTATAGCCGTGAGGACAAAATCGGTATTAGCCATAATATGCTGAAGTTTAGTAAAGCTGTGGATTTGAGGATCGCAGTAGAGCATTTGTCTGGCCTCGATATAGCGCATAAGGATATTATTGTCGGGATCATTTAAGACGATTTTAGCTTCGTTTATCATATCAAGCCAGGCTCGTATTCTGTCTTTGACCATGGTTATTTCCCTCAGGTGTTCATCTTGTTTTTGTTCCTGTTCCAGGAGATGTACCCGCATTTCATCTATATTGGAGCAGCCTAAGAGTGATTTTATTTCGTTTAAAGAGAAGCCCAAGGACTGATAATAGCGCAGCATGACGATACGAGGAATCACATCGGCGTTAAAGTAGCGATAGCCTGATTCATTATCGACATAGGCAGGTTTAATAACGCCAACTTTGTCGTAATATCGCAGAGCCGATGGTGCCAAATCGCAGATGTGGCATATTTCGCCAATAGAGAGGAAATTATTTTTTTCCAATGAGTTCACCTCTGGTTTTAGTATTTCAGCTATTATGGTTTGTATTAAAGTAATTGGAGACCAACTATATTCTGCCGGACCGGTGTGGAGGTAAATACTGCTGAAAGGGCAGAAGCCGTAATTATTTTCGGATTTAGCAGCCAAAGCGGAACATAATACAGTTCTTATTTACAGGTATAGCCGCCGTCCACGCAGAGGGTGGTACCGGTAACGAAGGAGGCTTCATCGGAGACCATAAAGAGGTAGGCGTTAGCGATTTCTATAGGCTGAGCCAGGCGTCCGATTGGGTGCATAGTTACAGATTCAGCGCAGTATTCCTCGATGGTTTGTCCATTTTGTTTAGCGTCGTCGTAGGCCATAGGTGTTAAAACATAGCCTGGTGCCACGGCATTGACTCTGATATTGAGATTATTTTCACAGCAGTAGAGAGCGGCGCAGCGGGTCATGGCCTGTACTGCTGCTTTAGTAGCGCAGTAGCTGAAGAAGACGGAATCGCCCATCACTCCGTCAACAGAAGCGGTAGAAACGATAGCGGCAGCTTCCTTATGTTCTTTCATGGCGCTGATGCCATATTTGATGCCCAAAAAGACGCCTGTTTGATTCACGGCTAAAGTTTTGTTCCAGGTTTCCATAGTAGTTTCCGCCACAGTTTCCCTGAAGCTGATACCGGCGTTATTGACTAAGATATTAAGTTTACCAAAGTTACTTTTAGTGGCGTCTATGGCTTTTTGCCAATCCGCTTCCTTAGAGATATCGGTACAGCAGAACAAGGCTTTGCCGGGCTGTTTATCATTGATCTCCTTTGTAACTCTTTGTCCATTTTCCTGATCGAGGTCGCACAGTACTACTGCGGCGCCTTCATCGGCGAAGAGTTTAGCGGTAACCTCGCCGATACCGTTACCGGCGCCGGTTACGATAGCCACCTTATCTCTTAAACGTTCCATATTTTAACCTTCTTTCTTGTAATGAATATAGAGTGTTATGGTTTCCAATAAATTCGTTTGGGGTCAAAGCGGTCTTTCTGTGGTTTTTCTTGTTTAGGGTAGCCTAAAGCGAGAATACAGAAAATTTCCAGAGAGGGATCTGGTTTAATAATATCTGTTGCCTTAGCCACAAGGTCCTTATCTGGGAACAGTCCGATAAAAACGCCGCCGAGTCCCAAGTCTACCGCTTGTAAAAGTATATTTTCCGCGCAGATACTCATATCCAGAGGCGCGAAATCGGGAGCGGACAAAAGATTTTTTTTCATACAAGGTATAATTAGGAGCGGCGCTTTTTCAGCGCATTTTCCCCAGGGACTTGCTTGTGCTGCTTCTTTAATAAAGGCGGGGTCTGTGGTGACTATGAATTCCCAGGGCTGCTGATTATTAGCCGATGGTGCCGCCATAGCGGCTTTAAGCAGTAGTTTTATTTTTTCTTCTTCCACTGTTTTATCAAGAAAATCTCTTATGCTTACGCGTTTAAAAATATTGTTGTTCATTATTGCCTTCATTATTCCTGCCTCCCCATAATGTCAGCTGCCTTTCTTTGTTGTTAGATAATGATCTGTCATTTTCTGCTGTCAGGCAAAGTGATTATTCAAGGATTTCCTTAAATTCCGCTTCGGAGAATTCTTTACCCTGACGCTTTAATTCTAAGGCTTCGACAAGTGCGTCATGATTCCTTTTATTGATTTTATACTTTAGCAAGAAAATGATAGAAATGAACATTAAGATAGCAGGTACAATAGCGACGCCAATGCCGATAGCGTTTTGGACCTGTTCAGTTTGGACAGCGGCGGTGCCGTCAAAGCCGGCGATTTGCAGAATCATGCCCAATGACCAGTTACCCGCAGCCACAGCTAAAGTCATGACAAAGACAAAGACACCTACTAAAGCGGACATCATGCCGCTGCCGAAGCGATATTCGTTGATTTCCGCCGAATCATAGAGCATAGCGAAGCAAACGGCGAAGGCCATGGCGTAGGGGAAGCCGTACCAGAACTGATAGAGGATACCGCAGAGGAAAACGGGGGCGCCGGTAAAGGCGAAGAAATAGTCAAAGACCAAGCCGAAGCCGTAGAGGAAGGTAGCCAAAATAAGGGTAGCTTTTTTCCCTATTTTATCGCATAAAATATTGGCGACGATAATACCGGGAATAGAAAAGACAATGGTAAAGGCCATAATCAGACCGAGGGTTCCCTCATCGGTGCCTAAGACGTACAAAATGAAGTATGACATACCACCGACCATAAGTACTTGTCCCAGGAAGAAAACGAAATCCCAAAGAATGAACAATCTAGTTTGTTTAACTTTAAGTACGAGTAAATATTCTTTAAAAATATTTTTCAGCCAGCCTTTTTGCCGTACTTTTTTCTCAGTTTGTTCTGGCAGTGGTTCTTTGCCTTTAGTTACGATCCAGGAGACAAGGACGCCGATAAAGAGAGTAGCGGAGCAGACAAGTCCTCCCATCATCCAGGCGAATTTAGCGGTATAGCCAGCGTCCTGGAGGGCATCCACTAAGATAATAACAATACTGCCCATGAGGAAAATAGAGATCCAGACTATGCCCTTACCGATAGCCTGAATATTGGAGCGGTCGTCATAGTCTTCAGATAATTCCCCGCCGAGAGATTCGTAGGGTATAAGAACGCAGTTAAAGGTGATATAAATACCAACGGCGATAGCGATATAATATACAACGGTCCAGACAGGTCCAAAATCCACTTGAACGAAGAAGATAAAGCAGAGAATAGCCAGGGGGAAGAGGGCGGCTATAATAAAGGGCCGCCGGCGTCCTTTAGGATTTGTGGAGTTATCGGAGAGGTAGCCGATAATCACGGTAGTAAAGGCTCCCACCCATAAGGCGATGGAGTAAACGGTCCCGGCGATAGCGGGAGCGATACCCACCACGGTAGTGAGGTAGAGGACAATATAGAGGCAGAAAAAATTCTCAACATTACGGACGAAGCTGCCGCAGCCGTAACCGAGTTTTACCGCCATGCTCAATTTTTGGGCTGACACTGATTTCTTATCCATATTAAAACTCCTTACATTATAGAGTAGTAGTTTTTACAGCCCCTCTCCAAGGGCTTTAAAAATTTGCAATAAATATCATGACTAAGTTATATTTGTTGGCCTTTAAAGAGAATAATTCCATATATAGAATTCGCGATCACAGTCATTTAGAAAAAGTTTTAAATTTTAACCCTCAGGGAAAAGCCTGTAAAGATATGAGTTAAGCCGCCTGTGGTTTACGGTATGCCGTCCAGGCGGCTTAGACTCAAAGAAGGGCTTTTAGAAATGGTAAATACTCATTAACGCAAGTGAGAGAGGGCTGATCATATTCCGAAGTGGGTGCAATGTCCGTTGGCATAATCAAAGCCATAGAAGGCGTATTTAGAGGCAAATTCTTTTTCATCGGGCACATCCACAGTTTCGTAATCGCCGAGCATTGTGTAATCGTAGTGGTCATAGGAGGCTCCCAATACTCTGACGATAGGCAGTTCCTTCCAGGGATCCTTATCGGACCACATTAATTTAAGATCAGCTCTTCCCACTTTAGAGGGAGACAATTCTTTGCTGGTATCGCATTCCACGACCACAAAGGGTTTACGGGCGAAGAGGTTTTCAAACTTACCTTTACCGATATTATGTTTATTATTTTCCCATTTAATGGTAAAGTTGCAGCCGCAGCCAGGATGATCAGGATGGTTAGCGGCGATTTTATCAAATTTTTCCAGGAAATCCGGTTCATTAGGTTCCGCGTTGAAGTCAGCGTAGAGTCCGAGGAGAGGGATACCGGCTCGTTCTTCCCAGCAGCAGAAGTCGTCATTATCTTTATCGTAATACCATTTGATATTGCCTAATTTTTTGTGATAGCCCCAGCAGTCACGTCCATAGTAGATAGCCATATCGCTGTTTAAATGGATAGCCAGGAAATAGTAGCCTACGATACCGTTTAACTCACCGGGGATACTAATACCGGTTTCCAGGAAACCTTCATCGGCATACTGTCCTTTGTAATCGTTGTTAGGATCGCCGCCGCCCCAGATAGATGTTACATTCATGGCATAGAAAGTGATATATGGATCAGGCAGGGGTTTAATGGGCGGTGGCAGGAATTTGGCGATAGCTTCAGGGGTAGTTTCCACTAAGACGTTAACATTTTGGACTTCTCCAAAGGGGAAGTCATTGCCGAGAAAGAAACCATTAAGAATATCCTCAGGACCTCTCAAAAAAGTACCTTTTTTTCCGTTTTCAAGCATTTTATTACCTCCAAAATTTATTTAACGTATTTGTTCTTTTCCATCTTTAGTTGTACGTTGTAACAAAAAACTTATTTTTCACCTCCGTCAATAAAAAGTTTCCCTAAATTCTTGTAAATCAACTATAAACCTTAAAGCGAATTTACAGTCAAGCAAAAATTTAAATTTTTTAAAAGGATTTCATGGTTACTGAGAGACAGTATTATAGTTTTAGTCTCAAGGTTTTTAGCTGCTTTTTTCTGGCATTATGCTATTTTATCTTTTTCAGTGCTGTAATTTATCTGACACCTAAGGCCAGATTTATCTAAATAATTAAGAAAAAAACAATAACTGATCCCCCATTAACAGCCAAACCAGGGTTTAGACTTCGCTGTCTTCTTTAATGAGTTCATTGTTTTCCAGGGAACTTTAGCAGGCTGTCTCTTTCCCTTGAGACAGGAGGTATTCCCACTTAGAAAATTTCCCAGCAGAGATAGGCTGCCGCTGTTCCTGAAGGGTCAGGGAAGAAGCGGCTGTGGTAATAAAAAAGGCTATGCGAAACATGTCCAATCGCTTTTTTCTTATGTTCTTAAAGGACATTGATATGGGAAAGGAATATTTATTGTCCTCAGTCTGTTAATAAAATCGCTGTATTGCCATATTTTGACAATAAAAATAGACCACTGTATAAAGCGGCCTATTTTATTATTTTACAGACAGTATCAGTATTATTCAGCGCTGATCGCTGACAGAAGCCTGGCTGTTGCTGGCTTCCAGGTCAGCAAGGGGATCATAAGGAGCTCCTGTAGTGGTACCGGCTAAAAGTGCGATATCCACGGCGTTGGCAGGGAGTCCCCAGGAATTGCCGGAGAAGAGAAAAACGGCCTGATCCACCACATATCCTCTGGTATTATACACCACATTGTCCATGATAGTGCCGGTAGAACCTGGATTCAAGTAGGCAGCTTGACGCAGGGTATGGAAAATATTATTCCGAACCAGCAGATTAGCTGCGCCGCCTTGGCTGACAAAGCCTCTATTCACTACCCAGGTAGAGGAATCGCCGGACTGGTTTGGCCCATAGATTTGGCAGTTCAGGATTTGATTTCCGGTACCGGCGATCTGTATAAATTCCACAGGATATGGCTTATCGCTGGTGATTGTAAACCCATCTATGGTAACATTATCGCCATTAATAAGGAAAGGTACTACTGGTGTCTGTAATAAGATTACCGTCCCGGCTCTGCCCTTAAGGGTCAGTCCCGGTATGTTGACGGATATTTGCTGAGTTATAGGATAGGTACCGGGCAAAAGGTGTATAACGCTATTCTGAGGAGCTATTGCTAAGGCTTCCTCAATAGTTTGAAAAGGCTTTGCCTGACTGCCGTCTCCTCCTGGGGCGGCGTCAGACTGAACATATAAATTATAAGGATTTGACTCTATACTACCGGTAGGGCCGGTAGGACCTGTGGGTCCAGTGGCTCCGGTGGCGCCGGTAGGACCTGTGGGTCCAGTGGCTCCGGTGGCGCCGGTAGGACCTGTTGCCCCAGTCGCACCTGTAGCACCATCTACCCCGTCAGCGCCGGTAGGACCTGTTGCCCCAGTCGCACCTGTAGCACCATCTACCCCGTCAGCGCCGGCAGGGCCTGTTGCCCCAGTCGCACCTGTAGCGCCGTCAGCACCGTCAGCGCCGGCAGGACCTGTTGCCCCGGTAGCTCCTGTTGGACCTGTTGGACCTGTTGGACCTGTTGCCCCGGTAGGACCAGGTATTAGACACAGCCGTTGACAAGGGAGACGGCAGCAGCGTCCTAAGCCCCTGTTATTATAATAATACATATAAAGTAAAACCTCCAACTTACGCTTATCCCTATTTTATGATATTGGCAAGTCAATGGTTCCTTTGAGAACTAACTCATCACGAATTCCAGATAAATAAAGGTCAGTTTTTAGCTAAATTCATCCTTTTTCTATCTGCCATTAAGACTGAATGCCCGTTGAGGCCGGCGGATCCTTGTTTTTTGGCAATAAAATAGGTCACTTCATCATAGGCTGCCACAAAAGCAAGACTCTATTTTTCCCATCGTCGCGCAGCTGAGCCATAACCCTCTTACGGTCATATGGGGACTTCAGTATATCGATTGTTATCCTGCCTTCACCTCCTGTACCATTTCTTTCAGCCGGTCAATAATATGGATAGTAGCAAAGGCTATTGTTTCAAAACGCATAAAGTCGGTGGAGTTATAGTCCCACATAAATTTTAGGACGGCGTCAAACTCTTCATCGGCATCCCAAAACTGCAGCATCACCGGTAAAAAATCAAAGACCGGCAGTATACTTGAGACATCGCCGACAGATCCAGGAGTACCCCCTAATTTTTGACATACTTGCCTCAGAGCCTCACAGCGACCCGCAAAAAAGTTGCTTTGGCTGGAAAATATATCTCCCCCGGAGGAAGATGATTTGATAGTACCCGGCAGATCCCATATGGGTACAAATTGGCCAGCCAAATGACAGTCAGGCTTGGAACAGGCCAAAACATCAAATATCGTCATGCTCTCATTGTAACCGGCGTGAATATAGATTTTAGATGCGTCGGAATACCATTCTACTCTGCCGGTCGTCCGGCAGATTCTATATTCCCGTCCAACAAAAGAAATATATAAAAAATCATTGTCATGCTGTAAAGCAAATTTGCGAATCATTTCCATCTGATCATACTTTACGAATTCTAATTCCATACGATCCCGGACTATCTCATAATTAGAAGGACCTCTTGGTTTCATAAAAATCAGTTCCTTTCTCCTTGTTATAATTAAAAAAGTTACAGATAGTGCACAAAAACTAAATCACATAAAAAAGCTTGAGAGATCTCATTTTGAGATCTCTCAAGTATGGTGGACCTGAAGAGATTCGAACTCTCGGCCTCTCGGATGCGAACCGAACGCTCTCCCAACTGAGCTACAGGCCCTCATTGCCATATAGAATTTGCGTAAGCTCTAATTTAAATCTGCTATCCGCCAATTATTTTTACGCCTCTGCCTTCGTGATGGCAATTGACGTTTTCCAGTTTTAGCGAGGCATTAAATTCCAGGTTAAATATTAACCCGTCATTTTATAGATTTTATCATCTTTCTACTGATATTGCAAGAGATGACAGTAAAAAGCAGGGATATTTTTAGGCAGTGTTACTATTTTTTATATATAATCAGCCTTTGGCGAGATGTTTTCCTCTAATTTTTGTTTTTAGCCAATCATAGATAATTTTGAGCAAGGAGAAGATGATAATAGCGTCGATAAATTTACCAAAAACCGCCCCGGTGATGAAAGTACCGATAGCTGAGATAAAGATGACATAATCAATAATCATATGCCAAAAAATCAGAGCCGTAAGGTTTTCCGTTTTGAGAAAGAGTATAGCCGCTACGATACCGAAGGGCACTGCCTCTAGAGATTGACTAATGGCGTCTCCTAACGATAATCCCCCGGCCATATTCATCATATGGAGTGCGGCGAAGGCTATCACGGAAAATCCAGTTATAGTTATTTTTTTTAGCGCTCCGGAACCGATATTAGTTAATAAATATTTTCTGAAGAACCCTTCCTCAGCTATGCCGATAAGGAAAGTGAGGAGCGCTATAAAGATCAGATCAGCGGAAAAATTACTTTTTATTATCGCCTCGATAAAGGTCGCCGCCACAGTGATGACAACAGTGTAGGGCAAGAGGCTAAGGACAGCGTCAGGTCCTTTTATTTTTAGGTCTTGTTTTTTAAATATTTTATTTTTATTGACAGCGAAAACATAAACGCAGAGTATGATCATCATAGGCAGGGCGTAGATATATATTTTATCGCTGTTATAGCCAACATCAAAGCCATGATATAGGATACCGAAGCCGGCTAAGGATATGGCGTAATATATGAGGATTGCTCCTATTTTTTTAGTTAAATCTTTCATATTTATCTCCTTAGTCTTTTAGTTGATTGATAGTTGAGTCAAGTCTTTGTTTTACTGTGACGGCGCCGGGATTAGTATATCTTAGTCAGGTGTTCAAAGTATGTTTAAACTATTATTTTCCTGGATATTTTAGGTGCTCAAGCCAAGATTTGGTATTAATTGTTTAAGAGGAGCGTGAGTTAGGTTTTTTAGCGGTAAGAGGGGTATGATTTTAGATTCGACGGCATAGGATAGAAGCAAAGCTTTAAAGGCGGTATTAATATGAAAATTTTTCTTCATAGTTTCAGCCGTCCCAGGATTTTAGTTTTTTTAGTGATTCTAATATTGTTAGGCACTGCTGTACTGTTTTTTTATCCCGCCGCGGCAGAGACTAAAAACCTAAGCCCTAAGGAGATCCTATCGGATAAAATAATAGCGATAGATCCCGGTCACGGCGGCATAGACCCAGGTGCCGTAGGTGTAACCGGTGTCTTGGAGAAGGACATAAATTTAAGTTTAAGCTTATATTTACAGCGTTATTTGGAGAAGTCCGGAGCGGAAGTAGTATTGACCCGGGAAAAGGATTACGCGTTAAGTCCAGTGAAGAAGGAGGACTTAGACGCCAGAGCCAAAATAGCGGCTAAAGCAGAGGCGGATATTTTCATCAGCATGCAGTGTAATGCCATTCCGGATCAAAGCTGCCATGGTGCCCAGGTCTTTTTTTATCCGGAGTCAAGCCGGGGTGAAGCTTTAGCCAAGGCTATTCAGGCGGAAATTTGGGAGGCTGTTTCTGATGACAGCCACAGAGAGGCTCAGCGGATTTCAGCACCTTATATTTTAAAGGCTGTATCGGTGCCTGCCGTGATTGTGGAAGCTGGTTTTCTTTCCAATCCTCAGGAGGAGTCTTTGCTGCAGGACAGTGCTTATCAGAAAAAAATAGCCGCCGCGGTATACCATGGAATTATCCAATATTACCGTGATTCCCCGGTTTTTTCTTTATTCAACTAAAAAAGAGGCCCTAGGCCTCTTTTTTTATGTTAGGATAAAGGTTGTTATTTAATTTTATCATAGAGCAGCAGGGCATAAAAATCCGTTTCTCCTAAATTTCCCCGGCGGTAGCCTGAGGAATCCCAAAGTTTATAGACGTTGATGCCGTGACTGGAGAGACAGGGCGTAATTTTTTCCGGATAGCGGCAGGGGGCGTCGGGGTAGGTACATTCCTTACAGAGGAGGCAGCTGCCGCGTCCCAGCATATAACATTCTTTTTCTTCTTTTTTCACAGCGGCGTAATATTTTTGCACCATAGCGCTGAAGGCTGAGGCCACTTCTTTAAACATGGCGGGATTAACGGAGCCGTCTACAGCCTCGGTAATAAACTGGAGCATTACTCCTTTACGCCAGGCTTTTACCTTAGCTTCCACCTGATCAATATCGCCTATTCCCGGCGGACAGCACCAATTAGTGCCGTATTTACCGCAGTCATTAGCTTCACAGCCTTGCCGGAGGATTCTGGCTTCAGCAAAGGATATTCTTTGAGGATCAAGGGCAAAGGCTTTAGTGAAGCCTTGCTCGTAGGCTAATTGCACATAATCTGTCATAATTTCACCTGATTTAAAAAATTAGTTACACTTTAAAGTATAGGGCTTCAGTGAGTAACTGTCAATAAGTGTATATCAAGTATAGAGGTGAAGGAGTATACATGCTTTTTCTGATATTGTCATCTTTTCTGATGTATGCTAACATTATTTTATAATCTTAGGGCTGTCTCCTTTAGCTTTTCTAAGTCAGAGTGATCCTCAGTGATAGGGAGAGGATATATTAGTTTACTTCCTTAGTGTAGCGGTGATTTATGTTTAATGGTCTCCAGGGGCGGCGGAAAGTTTTTGCTGATAAGTGGCAGTCTGTTCCCGCAGCAGTGGACAGTCACATGGAAAGAGGAGAAAAGACATGGTAAATATAGCAGATTATCATATACATTTAGGTTACGGAAATTTCCGTGTAGAACAGCGCAGTGAGAAATATAAGGGCACGATTTTGGATAATCCTTATAATAATCTTTTGCAGTATGCTGGTACCGGCATAACTTATTTACGGGACGGCGGTGATAAGGACATGGTATCTTTGAAGCTGAAACCAGAGGCAGAATCTTTAGGCATCACCTTAAAGAGTCCGGGCAGGGCCATAGTACGCCGTGGCTGTTACGGTAAATATTTAGGCTGTCCTGTAGACAGTCTTGACGATCTCAAGCGGGAGCTGGATTTTTTACTAAAAGCCGGTGTTGATCACTTAAAGCTGGTGCAGTCTGACATTGTGGCGGTAAACGGAGAGGCGCAGCGGGAGGAGGCTTTTTTTGATGAAGAAATGTTGGCTTTAATCATGGACTGTGCCAAGGCGAATCAGCTTGAGGTCATGGTTCACGTTAATTTTCCCGCCGCCATACAAACGGTGGTAGACGCTGGTGTCGCCACAATTGAGCATGGTTATTTCATGACAGAGGAGCTGTTAAGGCAGATGAAGGATAAGGGTATAGCCTGGACGCCTACTTTGGCGCCTTTTGCCAATGCTTTGACCTATGATACCTGGATTCCCGGTTGGCGCCGGGAAATCGTAAGTGAGGTAGTAGCGGCTCATAAGGCCATGGTAAAGAAAGCAGCTGCCATAGGCGTCAGGATTTTAGCTGGCAGTGACGGCGGCAGCAGCATTTGTCCTCACAGCCGCTGCACCTTAGATGAACACGATATTTTAGAGGAGCTTATTCCCGGCAAATATCAGGGTTAAGGCAGGTAAATTCGATGAGCTGGTATGTATATATGTTAAGGTGCGGTGACGGCACTATTTACACAGGCAGCAGCAATAATATAGCCCGGCGTATGGCGGCTCACAGCAGCGGCAAAGGTGCCAAATATACCCGAGGCTGGCTGCCGGGTCTGTTCCGCAGTATCGTCAGCAAGGCAAAGGACTTTCTGCAAAACTTAATCCGTGAACACGATATGCCGCCG
>CAWVFN010000047.1:0-10545 GCA_963928475.1 Bacillota bacterium | reverse complement strand
TCTCTTTGATTAGTTTAGAAAAATTTTTACTGCATCAACTGAAAAGATTTTTAATTCTCTGCCAAAAGGTATCAGTTTCTGGTTCCGGTTCTTCATAGACAGTGGTATCTGGTTCTATTGTAGGAGTTGTGCCAATGAATTGTATGGTATTAGGAATCATTCTGCCAGGAGCGGCAAAGGATTGTTTATCAGTGGTTTCTTCTGCTCCAGATAAGTCATCTATAGCCCCGCTAATGCCATTTTTCATCTCTTCTTGTCCAGAAGCGAGCTTACCGACATTGGTGGGAAGTTCTTTAACATTTTCATATAAGAGGTTTATGCCTGTATTTAATTCTTTAACGCCTTTTATCATACCATTGCTAATACCGGCATGGAGAAGTTCAAAATTCTCTGTTAGCTGATTTACGGCCCCTTGCATTTGATTTATGCCATTTTTGTAGTCTCCGGCATCGATGTTAAAGTCATCAATGCTGAATCCAGCCAGAATTGCTCCGGCGTTATCTAATTCTTCTTTTAAAGTGAGGAGCTGGTTTTTAATGGTACTGAAATCAAAATTGTCACCCAGGCCTTTTATCATCCCATCCAGCATTGTCTGTAAACTATTTATAGTAGTATTTATGTTTACATAATTATTTTTTATATTTTCTATATTGCCTGATAATTCAGTATTATATTGAGTAAAACTGCTATTTAATTTTGTGAGGTTACCTGCGATTACATCAATATTAGATTTAGCGTCCAAGTATTTTGCGGCGAGGTTCTTAGCGTTCTCAGATTCATTAGGATCATTTATTATACTTTGAGCCAAAGCGGCATTTTCATCAGAAATTATGGCTTTCAAATTGTCGGTATTGGTAGAGTAGCTATTCGCCAGATCTTTATAGTTATTTGTTATAGCTGTTAAATTAGCGCATAAGTTGTCGTTGAGTTCCGTCAGCTGTGTCATATTATTGTTTAAACTGGTTAGGCCTTCAGAAAGGCTTTTTAAACCGTTTTCCAGCTGTTCTATTTGGTCACTATAACTACTGGAAGTTTCTTCTAAGCCAGCGATAGCTGTTTCTATTTTCTTACTGCTTTGACTAAGGGCTGTTTTCGCTTTTTCCAGTTGGTTCCCAGCGTCTTCCAAGGCGTTTAGTGAATTAGTCATTTCCGCGGCGAAAGATGATATATAGCCGCTAAAGGTATTGAGCCCGTCAGCGTACTGACGCATGCCGCTATCAATAGCGTCAGAGCCAGAGGCAAGGGCGGCGGAACCGGTGTTTAAGTCTTCAACACCATCACTTAGATCTGTCATACCATTTTGAAGCTGCTTAGTACCGGAAATAAGAGCGTCCATCGCTTTTAACATTGTATTTACGCTATCATCTATCTGATCCAGGGAACCGTAGCTGTCCATGGAAAAGGGTGAAAATATTACCGATAAACCTGATAATGTCAAGTCTTTGGCGTCAAAGGAAACAGTGGCGTTAATATCACTGCCTGGCAGGGCTGTATAGGATATAGTCATTGATTTACCAGCTAATACCATAGTTGCGTCAGGGGCATTAATATTTTTACAAATATCCGTATCCAAGGTCAAGCTGAGCTGCATTGCGAAATTATTTTTAAAATATTCCTCAGCTTTAGAGTTGGCTGCTGCTGTTATTAATATTTTGACTTTGCCGTCAACACCGCCTAAATCTGCGGCTTCAACCTTTTTATTATCTAAAAAATAGCTTATGCTAAAATTCCAGGGCAGTTCTCCGTCTTTCAAGGTGCCAATGTAGTAAAATCCATCTTCATAGGCTGGCAGTTCCCAGGTTATTTTATCTCCTTCAACCTCAGGTACTTCCTTGCCTGTTATATTATCTATTGATGAATAATTGCCATAGTCAATATAGGTGCCAGCTGTTGGGGTATCTATGTGATTTACTACTAAAATTTCTTTTACTGACCCATTACTGTCTAAATTGATGTATACTGTTTCATCCTTAGTTATATCTTTAATCTCACTGGCTTGCGCCATTGCGGAAAAGGAAAACAACAGTATAAATACGGCAAGTAGAGCAGTTATTTTTTTCATGAATCAAATTCCTCCTTTCTAGTTCTCCTTTGTCTTCTGCGTAAATATTGCCGTTGATTTTTTCTAGTGTTAAGTGTTGTTTTGATAATTAGTCTATCAAATATGACTAAAACACGGGGTAAGACGAAAAGAACCATTAAACAACTTAAAAGTGCACCCCGGCCCAGCAATAGGCCTATTTGGCTTACTGAGGGGATACTTGATACCATCGCCTCGCAGAGACCGGCAACTGTAAGAATGGTTGCTGAAGTTATTACTGAGCCGCCAGCTGTCTGTAAAGTGTGAGCGGCGGCCTCTGGCGGTGGTTCTGAGGCTCTGAATTCCAGGTATCTATTGCTCATTAAAATAGCGTAGTCAATAGTAGCCCCTAATTGAATTGAGCTTACTACCAAATAACCTATATATATTAGCTGCGTTCCTTGGAAGTAGGGTACAGCCATGTTTATCCAAATAGACATCTCAATTACTCCTACCAGTATTATGGGCAGGGAAATTGATTTGAAAGTAAGCAGAATAATTATACCTACCGCTATAAGTGAGAAAAGAGTAATGACTGTTGTATCTTGTTCAATAGTATTTTTAATATCGGTTACTGCCGTTGATTTGCCAGCCATATACCATTCTCCCGGAAAATACTTATCTACTGTATCTTCCAGAAGGGCTGTGGTTTCATAGGTTAACTCACTTTCATCTCCTAAGCGGAGAAAAACTATTATTCTGCTGTACGCATCAGAAAGGAATTGATCTGTTAGGGAGGATGGTAGTATATCCGTGGGTATAGTGGGATCCGCCAAAGTAGTCCGGCTTTGAATACTGCGTACAATATCTAAGCTGTATAACTCATTGCAGAGTTTATCTTCTGCGTTTATGTCGTCATTGGGTACTAATATCATTACTGGTTCAGAGTCACCGAAGGTTTCCTTAATGGCTTGTTTTGAGGCCTGCATTTCTTCAGTACCCGCACTGCCCGAGGTATCGCCATATAGGAATTCATTATGTTGCTGGGCGGAAAAGCAGGGGATTGCTACAAGGATTATGATAATCACAAGTCCCCATTTCCATTTTGTGGCAAAACGGGCGGAGAATTTAGGCAGAAAAGAGCGGTGTCTTGTTTTATCTATGATTTTATGGCAGCTTAATATAAGCAGAGGCAGGAAAGTTAAGGTTGTAAAGAAGCTAAAAACTATACCTTTAGCCAATACCACACCTAAATCGTAGCCTATACTGTAGGACATGAATACCAAGGCCAAGAATCCAGCAACAGTAGTAAGGGCACTAGCTAAGATAGATGAGAAAGAGGCTTTAATGGCAGTAGCTAAAGCTTCATGACGTTCCATTCCCCGGTCTTTTTCTTCCAAATAGCGATGAAAGAGAAAGAGGGAATAGTCCATAGAAATAGCCAATTGCAGTACAGCTGTCATGGATTGAGTAATGTAGGATACACTGTCAAACATTAGATTGGTTCCCATATTTAAGGCGATTGCCACACCTATGGAAATTACATATAGGAGCGGTTCTATCCAGCTGCGTCCTGCCAACATTAGTATAAGAATACATAGAGGCAATACTATAAGCATTATTTTGGCTACTTCAGAAGACATTATCTCTCTGGTAAAACGGGAATCCTCTGCTGAGCCAGTGACACTAATATCGTTATCTGTTATGGCATGGATAGCAAGGAGAGCCTGACCTGTTACAGCTGAATAATCCCCTTCAGAGAACTCCAAAGTATACAGAGCCTTATTATCGAGATAATAGTCATCCAGATAGTCCTGATCAATAAAGGCTAAAGGCTGGGTAATATCGGTAAAGTCATCAAGCCACATTACGGAAGATACGCCATCAATAGCGGCGATTTTGTCTTTTATTTCTTTCGCTTCCAAGATGGTAACATCATCCACCATTACTCTGGCTGTTCCAGGGTAGGAAAAGTCACGTTCTAGAATGGCTATAGATTTTTGCGTTGTACTCTCTGCGGGTAAGTATTTGCTCATATCATAGTTAACTGTAACACGAGTTATCAAGAGGACGCATAAGACCACTAAAACCGCAAAAATAGTATAAAGAAGAATTTTATGTTTGTCGTAAAAATTTACGAGTTTCAGCACGGCAATTCCTCCCCACCAAAAATATCCTTCAGATTGTTGAATATATGTTGTGTTAATATATATATACGCTGATTAAGCAACTTTTCATTACCGTCAAAGGATAAAAATACGCATATCATGGCTTCTGTTATAGCAACAGATAAAGAGGCGATTAAAATTTTATCTATTTTTTCTGGCTCAATATTGACGCGGAGACTTTCATTGATACGTGATTCCAGCCAGTTTATAATTATTTGTTTAGCGTTAGTACCAAGATTCTCACTATCTTCCTTGATAAGAATAATGAACTGTTTTTGGTTGTCAATAAATACCTTTGCTATTTCTTGGGCTATATCAGCTATTGATTGATCACAGGTATTTATATCCCAGGAAACTTGGTCAAAAAGACTGTGTATGCTGTCCCAGGCTGGCCTAGTTACCTCTTCATAAAGGGAATATTTATTGGCAAAATACCGATAAATATTGCCAGGCGTTATCCCTGCCACTGCAGCTATCTCCCTTAAGGAAGAAGCTTGATAACCATTATTGAAGAATTCATCTGTTGCCGCTTTTAGAATATTATGGCGAACATCATCTTTTTGAACCTGCATTAGTAAACCTCCGTTTATTATTGTACAATAGCACGTTGAGAGGTAAAAGTCAATAGTATTCATAGTTAGTTAATAAAATAAACATAATTATTTTTAGTGTTTATTTATATCAAATCTGATATGCCGAATTAGAAGATGAGTCTATAAATAAAACAAGAGCATAGAAAAAGCCCGCCACAGCAATAAAATAAGTGCTGTTGACGGGCTTTTATTTAATATCAATATAATGTATTAAAGTTTCATTTTAGAGGCTTTATCAAACATGGTTAATACTTCCTGAGATGGTTCTTTATCAGTAAGTGATCCGATAACAGCTCCCAGGAGACCCATAATAAAGCCAGGAAGGAGTTCATAAATCATGGTGCTGGTTGAGAGACCAAAGTATATCCAAAGGATTACAGTCAATCCACCGAAGACAACGCCTAAAACTGCACCACGGTTAGTAAGACGCCGCCAGTAGAGGGAGAGAAGTATTACAGGACCGAAGGATGCCCCAAAGCCAGCCCAGGCATTGCTTACCAGAGACATAATATTGCCGCTGTTGGGATTTATAGCCATGAAAAAGGCGACAATGGAAATAACAAGAACTACAGCCCTGCCCAACCAGGATATTTCTTTATCAGAGGCATCTTTTCTAATTACAGCCTTGTAAACATCGGTTGTAAAAGCCGAGGAGGCCACTAAGAGCTGAGAATCAGCGGTACTCATGGATGCGGCAATAATGGCTGATAAGAGTATACCAGCAATAAAGGGCGGGAAGAGAACTCTGACCATATCAACGAAGACCATTTCAGAATTGTCCAGACCAGGAATGAAAGCGCGGCCAATAAGACCAACAGCAACGGCTCCACCCAAAGCTAAAATTACCCAAACAGTCGCAACTCTTCTGGAAGTTTTAATTTCATCAGGAGTTTTAATAGACATAAAACGCACTAAGATATGGGGCATACCAAAATAGCCAAGTCCCCAGGCTAAACCTGATACTATCGTAGCAACTGAGGCATAAGAGACTGAGCCGTCAGGTAATGGATTCAGAAAATGTGGATCGATATTAGTATAGAAGGTCGGATCTATGCTGCCGATGGCATAATAAGCGGCGATCGGCGCCGCGAGAATCGCTATGAGCATCAACATCCCCTGAACAAAGTCTGTCCAGCAGACAGCGGCGAAACCGCCCAAGAAGGTATAGGCTACGACTATCAAGGCAAAAATAATAGTTGCCGTTGAGAAAGAGATATTAAATACTGTGCTAAATACAGCACCGCCAGCTTTAAAAGCAGAAGCTGCGTATACGGTAAAACAAATGAAAAATACTATGGCGCTGATAATTCTCAAGGCCTTGCTTGTGGTTTTAAAGCGATTTTGTAAGTATTCTGGTATAGTAATGGAATTACCAGCCACTTCCGTAAAACATCTTAATCTTTGCGCTGTAAAAAGCCAATTAAGATATGTGCCTATAGCTAAACCTACAGCTACCCATACTTGTCCCATACCTAAAGCGTACAGAGAACCAGGTAAACCCATTAGTAACCAGCCGCTCATATCAGATGCCTGGGCACTAATGGCGACTACCCATTTGTTCATTTGACGTCCACCTAAAAAGTAGCCGTCAGCACCTTGTTGTCCTCTTTTGAAAAAGTAGAGACCAATAATCAATACTACGGCAAAGTAGAGTATAAATGCGATTAATTCTCCCATATGCGTTCTCCCTTATATGTATTTTTTATGTATATTAGTGTAATGTAATGTTTATAATATACTGGTATTTCGCTAAATTGTCAAACAATTTATATGGTTTTACTTTAATTTTTTGTCATTATTTCCATTTTAGTAAAAATATGATAATATTTGGTATATTTTTCTATTTTTTTAGTCACTGGAAGTGATATAATCATATAAAAAACAAAAGGAGTAGCATAATGGCTAAAGGTATAATTGAAGCTGGCGTATGTGGTATGCGTACAGAAGTAACTACTATTGATAATGGCGGCACAATGAAACTAAGCATAGATTCTGAATGCCCTCATTACCAGGATTTAGCTGAAGAGATAGGGGAGATAGACGGTATGATGGCGGCTTTTGACAAAGTAGGGACAGGTTCTGTTTATGAGGCCTGCCGCAAGAGCTGCCCTCATGGAGCATGTCCTGTACCTATGGGTATATTAAAAGTAGTGGAAGTCGGCGCTGGTATGGCTCTTCCTGGGGATGTAAGTGTAAAGATTGAGAAATAGTGTATTTGTAAGTAATTGAGTTTTTTTTATGTATCTCATGGTATTTGTGAGCAGATTATGCTATAATTAAGTAATAACTAATACTTTAAGGAAGGAAACTTCTATGAATTCGCTTGTTAAAAACCATAAATATACTATTTATTTTATACTATTTTTAACAATCTGTATTTGCGGTATGTTTGGTATGAGTCAAGGGGTTAGAGGAGAAGTCATACCATACTGTGTGGAAATCCCAAGAGATGATTTTCCAGTACGTTCAGAACCTCTTGACAGCTCTTCCATAGTGACTACCTTAAATCAGGGTGCTTTACTGTATCCTGAAACAATGAGCGGCAGTTGGTATAAGGTGCCTTTTAGTGATGGTATATATGGTTACGTGCATAAGGATTACGTTAATACGGTAAATGCTAAGGCTTCGGTTAATCTTTTCCCTGGTGTTTCTTTGCGGATTAGTCCTGATGAAAATGGAAAATCTTTGGGTATCTGCTCTAAAAATACAGAAGTAACCATTACTGGCAGAGATGGCGACTGGTGTCGAGTAACACCCTATAATTCTGGTGAGAGCGGCTATATATTAGAGTCAAATCTTGAGGTATTTGGCAAAGAGCTATATAATGGTACAAATACTGATCAACCTGCGTCTTATCTGACAGTTACAGCGAATTCCGCTAATATAAGAAGTAATGCCGGAACTTCTTATGATATTGTTACTACGGTGTCTTATGGAACCCAATTGACAAGTTTAGGTACTAAAAGTGGAACTGATGGTTATACCTGGTATTATGTTCAGACTACCAGCGGCTATAAAGGATATATTCGCGGTGATTTAGTTGCTCCTCTTACGATTGGCACAGGTCTGGCAGGTAAAACTATAGTAGTTGATCCAGGCCATGGTTCTTATAAAACAGCATCATCTACTGTTTTAGACAGTGGGGCTGTTGGTCCCAGCAATGTTAAGGAAAAGGATATTAACTTAAAAATATCTCTGGCTCTAAAGAGCTATTTAGAGGCTGACGGAGCTAAGGTTATTATGACCAGAACTGGTGACACTGGAGTTTTGACTTTGACTCAGAGAGCGGAAGTTGCTAATACAAATAACGCGGATCTCTTTATTTCTATCCATTGTAATTCCAGTGACAACTCTACAGCCAATGGCACGGAAACATATTATTCAGTGGTGGATGAGTTTAATACAGCTATAAGCGACTCATTAAAGGAACAAAGGAAATCTGCCGCTAATTCCGTGCAATCTAACCTGATTACTCAGATTCAAAGAAGTAACCGTGGTGTTAAAACTAATAATTTTACAGTAATTACTAAGACAAAAATGCCTTCGGTTTTGGTAGAAACCGCCTTTATAAGCAATCCTACAGAAGAAAGAATGCTGAACAGTTCTTCCTTCCAGGATAGTGCGGCTAAAGGTTGCTATTTGGGTATAAGAGACTTTTTCAACTAAATCGTTGAATAAATTAAATTAAAACAAAAGGGTATCATTTCTGTGCTTTCTACAGATATGATACCCTTTAATTTTTGTTATTTAGATTTTAAATATTTCGAGCCGCTTCCTGAATAGCGGGAGAAGCTTCTTTACCAGTAATATGTTTGGGTGTAAGCTCTAATATGGCCACAGCCTTCCATGCTTTTTTAATCTCTGCTTCGCCTTCTATTTGGTATTGAGGGGCATATTTTTTATTTAAGGCTCTTAGAGCTTGGAGACGGATCTCATTGTCAGTTACGAATTTAGCCACGGCAAAAACAATTACTGAGGCATAATCGGTCGCGAATTTAGCTGGAACGACCTTATCTTTGGCAATTACACAAAAAGAAACTTTTTCATTTTTTTCTACAGCGTCTTTTTTATGACCTGAAGTAGCACAGTGAATATAGATTTTATCATTAAGCAAAACATAGTTCACAGGTACAGCGTAAGGGTAGCCGTCATCACCGTTAACGGCTAAGATGCCTGTCGCGGCATTATTCAATATTTTTATAGCTTCTTCATTCTTGATCTGTTGTTTTTCTCTTCTCATAGGACGGAACATTTTTCTTTCTCCTTTGCTTCTATTATTAATTATCTGTGAGAGCTTTTTTTACTGCCTTATGCCATCCATTTAATAGAGATTTTCGTTTATCCGGGGACATCGTAGGTGTAAAGGTTTTATCGATCTCCCAATTTTCCGCTATTTCTGCGGTATTTTTCCAATATCCCACGGATAATCCGCCTAAGTAGGCGGCGCCTAAAGCTGTTGTCTCAATACATGATGGCCTTTCAACAGCCGCGTCTATTATATTGGCTTGGAATTGCAGAAGAAAATCGTTGGCGGAGGCGCCGCCGTCTACTTTAAGAGCGATTAGATCCAAGCCGGAGTCTTCAGCCATGGCCTTAAGGACATCAGCTGTTTGGTAGGCCATAGACTCTAAGGCCGCTCTTACTATGTGGCATCTATTGGAGCCTCTGGTAAGTCCGGTGATTAAGCCTCTGGCGTTAGCGTCCCAATAGGGAGCGCCTAATCCGACAAAGGAGGGTACTAAGTACACCCCGGCGGTATCTTCAACTTCTTGGGCTAAAATTTCGCTTTGAGCCGCATTTTCAATTAATTTTACTTCATCACGCAGCCATTGTATAGCGGCTCCTGCCATAAAGACAGAGCCTTCAAGGGCATAATTAACTTTATTATCGTACCCCCAGGCTATTGTTGTAAGGAGTCCGTTTTGAGAATAGACAGGTTTTTCCCCGGTATTTAACAGCATAAAACAGCCTGTACCATAAGTGTTTTTAGCCATTCCCTGTTTAAAACAGCCTTGACCAAAAAGGGCGGCTTGCTGATCACCGGCAATTCCGCCGATGGGAATAGGTGAGCTGAACACGTCTTCACCAGTTACTCCAAAATCACCGCAAGATGGTCGTACTTCCGGCATCATGGAGAGGGGTATATTAAAAAGCTTTAATAGTTCCTCATCCCAGTTAAGGGTATTGATATTAAAGAGCATGGTGCGGGAGGCATTAGAATAATCTGTGGCATGGACTTTACCCTTTGTTAATTTCCAAACTAACCAGGAATCTATAGTGCCAAAGAGTAAATGGCCCTTTTCAGCCTTTTCCCTGGCTCCTTGGATATTATCGAGAAGCCATTTAATTTTTGTGGCGGAAAAATAGGCATCAATTATCAAGCCGGTTTTTTCCCGAATAATCTCTTTATAACCTTGAGAAACTAATTCATCACAATACCTTGAAGTGCGCCGGCATTGCCATACTATGGCCGGAGCTATAGGATCACCGGTATTTTTATCCCATACTACTGTGGTTTCTCTTTGGTTGGTGATACCAATAGCGGCAATATTATCGTGGGATAGACCGCCATGATGCATAGCTTCATGAGCTACACCTATTTGTGTGCTCCATATTTCCACAGCGTCATGTTCTACCCAGCCGGGTTGAGGATAATATTGTTTAAATTCTTTTTGGGCTTTAGAGACTATTTGTCCCTTTTTATCAAAGATAATACAGCGTGAGCTTGTTGTACCCTGGTCTAACGACATGATAAATTTTTCCA
>CAWVFN010000046.1:0-11015 GCA_963928475.1 Bacillota bacterium | reverse complement strand
CGCTAAAGTATCCAAATCTTCCCCCTTAACTATAAGCTGAATACCACTGCCGCCTAAAGCCGACATATCCATAGTCGAGGGAGTCACCGTTACCTCACAGTCTAAATCCTCAGTAGCCGCAGTAAGGTCAGCGGCTATAGCTCTGTTGCTTCTATCTTTATCCTCGTCTAAAAGCAGATAAAAGGAAACACTCTCACCACCGGAACCAGACATCATCATAGAACCAGCATCACCAGAAGATGTCCCCATTGCGCCTACGGAAGTAACTTCGGGAATCTCCATAGCCGCCTCCATAACGCTGTCAGCCATAGACCACAGATCAGCCTCTTGGTTGTCCTCAGATAAGGCAACTGTAGCCATCATTTCCGGACTGTCGCTTTCCGGCATAAAGGAGGAGCCTTTGGAAACAGCTAAAGCGGCGCTGGCAAACAATAAAATAATAACACTGATAATTACTATTATTTTGTGATTTAAAGCTTGACGCAGTATTTTTTCATATCCGTTCTGGAATTTACTGAAAAATCTGCCCTCACCTTTATATTCTCGGCGTAAAACCCCATTAGCCATAGAGGGAACCAAAGATAAGGCCACTAATAAGCTGGCAATAAGAGAATAGGCAATAGTAAGGCCCATATCCATGAAAAGCTCCTTGGACATACCATCAGTAAACAATATTGGTAAAAATACACAGATAGTTGTCAAGGTTGACGCCGTAATAGCGGCGCTTACCTGCTTGGCGCCGAGTACTGCCGCTTCTTTAGGAGGTCTGCCCTCTTTCCGCAGCCTATATATATTTTCGATAACCACAATAGAATTATCTACCAGCATACCTACGCCTAAAGCCAAGCCGCTTAAGGATATGATATTTAAAGTCACGCCAGTAAAATACATCATGACCAGGGCAAAAAGAACACTGGCGGGAATGGATACAGCCACTATCAGCGTAGGACGGATATCACGCAAAAAGAGGAATAAGATCAAAACAGCCAAAATGCCGCCGTAAATAAGATTGTCCAGCACCGAATCAGTGACCATTTTAATATAGATCCCTTGATCCATAAAGGCTGTTACTGTCAAATTCTCATTTTCAGCTTCCAAGGAGGCTATAGCTTCATTGATCTTTTCCGATACCTCTGAGGTGGAATAAGAAGACTGCTTTTGGAAAGACAATAAAATACCGTTATTACCGTTTACCTTAGCGTAATTATCCGATGCCGCGTCAGTCATGGTCACCGAGGCCACATCCCGCAAACGTACGTCATCTATACCATCTAAACCCAATTCAAAGAGAAGGATATCCTCTATTTCCTCAACACTGCTGAAACTATCTCCTACCTTAACTGTATACTGATCGCTGTCAGAGCCTAAATAACCAGCAGGCATGGAAAAATTCTGCGCCGCCAAAATCCCCGATATCATATCAACGGTAATTACATCGTCTATAGACGCTTCTTCCTTAGCGGCGGCAGCCTGAGATTCCAAAGCCTTGGCCTGGGAATCCACCTCGGATTTACCTTGAGCTATCTGAGCCCTGGCAGAACCTATCTTGGACTCCATTTCCGCTTTGCTAGCTTCCAATTCCTCCTCCTGCTGGGACAAGGCTTCACGTTCCTGGGCAATCTGATCCTGGCCAGCCTGGGCTAAAGCCAAAGCCCCTTCCACTTCCGCCAAATCACCCTCTATTTGCTCAATGGATCCATTTATACTCTCTCTTTCAGCTATGAGACTCTGAGGAACATCCTCACCAGACTCCTCTATTCTCTTAATTTCCCCTTCCACGGCGGCTTTTTCATTTAAAAGTTCTTCCTTCTCACTGGTTAGCTCCTTCTTTTCCTGAGTTAAAGAAGCTATCTGTTCCGCCGCCTCGGCTTCACCAGCCTCTAACTGTTCTTTTGCGGCGGCAATCTGTTTTTCACCTTCCACTAACTGAGCCTGTCCAGCCTCAGCCTGACTTTCTAACTGCTGAGAAGCATTGTTCAGCTGGGCCCTGGCCTGATTGAGAGCTGCCCGGGCTTTATCGATATCACCGTCAATGGCCGCGGCAATAGCCTCATTTACCTGATCTATCCTCTCCTGGTCAATGGTGACCTTGATCCGTTCGTCAGATAAACCCATGGCTGTAACGGAAGCGACTCCCTCAAGACGCTCAAAATAAGGTATTACTGTTTCCTCAGTAAAGCTTGATAACTCGTCATAATCCATAGCACCATTGTCCACCGAGGCTACCATAATAGGCATCATATCAGGATTTATCTTCATGATCATCGGAGAGGCAATAGTATCGTCAGTCCACATAGAGGAAATTAAATCAAGACTTTCCCGCATCTCCAGCATGGCGGAATCCATATTGGTTTCCTGATAAAACTCTAATATAACCATTGAGGTATTTTCCGACGACTGAGAGGAAACATTCTTTATATTGCTGACAGTGGCCATGGCTTGTTCCACAGGCTTGGTAACTACTGTCTCCACCTCTTCCGGCGTAGCGCCAGGATAAGTAGTCACAACCACAGCATAGGGCAGATCCATACTGGGCAAAAGATCCGTTTTCATACCCGTAAAAGAAATAAAGCCCAGTATAAGAACGATTACCACGGCTACCACAACAGTATAAGGTTTATTAACACTAAATTTTGAAAGCATAGTTTCCCCCATGATGATTGAATTTTTAGCCAAAACCGACCAGCGGGTCGGCTTCTTATATTATAAAACCCAGACTTTCTGCCTGTCAACTGTATACCGAGGCAAAAAGACCCTTTCACCTAAAAAGCAACGCTAAACCTCAACTTTCCACACTATATCTTAAAAAACACCATATAAAGAAAAGAGTCCGTTAATTCGGACTCTGTAATCATATTTATTTAACGCCATAAAAGAACGCTGTAAAAATCGGACTCATCAAGATTAGCCCGACGATTACCTGTACTATCCCATAATCTATAAACATTAAGGCAGTGACTGGAAATACATGGCACCATCTTATCAGGATGACGACATTGAGCCTTAGGATAAGTACATTGCTCACAGAGAGTACAGCCGCTCATGCCCAGCATAAAAACTTCACCAACCTCTTTGGCCAGCTCAGCCCTGACAGAGTGGGTCATGGTATTAAAACTGTAACATATTTCGCTAAAAACCTCAGGCTGGATGGCGTAATTCACCGCTTCCGTCAAAAGCTGCATTACAAGGCCGTGTTCATAGCTCTTGATCTTGTTCACCACTTTGTCTATACTGCCAATCCCTGGAGGGCATGTCCAAAATTTACCATACATACCGCAGTCATTAGCTTTACATGCCTCCCGCATAATTGACGCGTCATAAAAATCAAGATCCTGAGGCTGAAAATAACAGGCAGCAGTAAAACCTGTATCAATAGCTAATTTAATATAGTCTTTCATCATCATACTCCTAAAAAAACAGGGTTTTAAGCAAAATAAGAGCCACACCAGGCAAACCCAGCAAAGCCGCTACAGCAATAGTAAAAAAATTCAATGGTATGACAGCCCCAAACTCCGGTCCAATAAGAGACAAGACAAAAAGTGCCACTATACCAGCTATAACATTACAAAACCAGCTCAGCAATAATTTAAGTGGTCTGGTAAGAAGATAAATTCCCCAAAAACCTAAACCCAACACCGCTCCTAACAGCAAAATATTCTCTAAAAGCAACGGCAGTTCCATAAAATCAGATATCCCTTCTGCCCTGCAAGGCTCTGGATAGAGTTATTTCATCGGCGTACTCTAAATCACCGCCTACCGGTAAACCCTGGGCTATACGGGTTATCTTGGGTACTAAAGGACGCAGCAGATCACTGAGATAAAGGGCGGTAGCCTCTCCTTCCACTCCAGAGCTGGTAGCCATAATAACCTCCTCAACAGTACCCTTCTCCAAACGGCCTAAAAGCTCTTTTACATGTAACTCCTTAGGACCAATACCATCCATAGGGGAAATTAAACCGCCTAAAACATGATAGTAACCCTTAAAAGAACCGCTTTTCTCCAAGGGAATAATATCTTTAGCCGCCTCCACCACACAGAGAAGACTGGGATCACGGCGAGTATCACCGCAAATCTCGCAGACCTCCCCTTCAGCTATATTAAAACATCTGGGGCAGAAATGAAGTTTTTCCTTGACCTCCTTAATGGCCTCGGATAAAACAACGGCCTCCTCAGGCCGTTGTTCCATAATAAAAAAAGCCAAACGCTGAGCTGTCTTAGGTCCTATACCCGGCAGCTTAGCCAAGGAATCCATGAGCTTTCGCAAACTGGGAGGATAAACACTCATGACCTCTCCTTAAAACAAACCAGGCAAATTCATGCCGCCGGTAATCTTACCTAATTCAGAAGCCATCATTTCCTGAGCCTTATTTAAAGCCTCATTACAAGCGGCTAAAACCATATCTTCCAACATCTCGATATCATCCAGATCTACGGCGTCAGGATTGATCTTTACGCTCTTTATCTCCTGATTACCGCTGGCCACAACAGTAACAGCACCGCCGCCTACTGTAGCTTCTACTGTCTTAGCGGCGATCTCCGCCTGCATTTTTTCCATATCTTTCTGCATTTTCTGCATCTGTTTCATCATCTTCTGCATATTAGCGCCGTTCATACCCATGGTATTTCCTCCTTTTAATCAAAAAGACTGCCTTCTTCGCTGTCCTTAATTATTCTAAATTCTAAATCAGCGGCTGTTACCTCTCCTATAGCCTTCTTAACTATGGCCGCGTGCTCTGGCTCCTGAATCTTATCCCGGAACATAGAGTCAGAAGCATAATAATAAACCGTTATTTCCCTATCACTGATATCACGGAGCTGCGCCCGGCTAAGCCAGGTAAAAGTCTTGGCTGATAACTGTCTGACTGAAGCCAAGATATCACTCCAAAGGGCTTCCTTATCCTCAAAAGCATCTTTCTTCTCAGCAGTTAAGGCCATCTTACTCTCGTCTTCAGCAATAGCGCCTTTTTCACCAGCAATACCAGTCTCCTCTTTCCCTTTCTCTGAAAAGGGTTTAGTGGATATCGGAACTTCTTCCCTCCTATCAGAAGCAAAAGAAGTATCAGCGGCAAAGTCCTTTGAGGTTTTCACCTCTCTCTCTCCGCTAATAACGTGAATTTTCTCATGTCCCTCCGTTAAGCCGTCTACTATCTTTGCTAAAAGAAAACGACAAACAACCTTGGCGTCACGCTGATAACGAAAAGCGCTTTCTTCTTCACCTAAAACCCTTAACAGCCATACTATTTCCCGCGGCTCTAAAATCCCCCGGCAACTGGCTACTATTTTACCATAGCCTTTGCTGGTATCACCGTTATAGGAAATAATATCACCTAAAAGCTCCCGCAGATCACTGTAAAAAGTACGCAGATCCTTGCCGTCAGTAGCTAATTCATCTAAAGACCGAAAAAGAGATACAATATCACCAGCGGCAATATCACCTAAAAAATCAGGCCAAAAATCCGTAAGTACACTGCCTAAAATCCGGCTGAGACTCTCAACCGTCAATAGGTCCTCTCCTGCTCCCATCCCCTGATCCAAAAGGGAAAGGGCATCACGCATACTGCCTTTAGCCTTTTGAGCTAAAAAGTACAGAGCGTCATCAGTAATATTAATGGCTTCCCGCTCCGCTATGACTTTTAAAGCACCGGCCATTTTATCCTCACTGATAGGACGAAAATCATAGCGCTGACAGCGGGATAAAATAGTTAACGGTATTTTGCGCGGTTCTGTAGTAGCCAGGATAAACACGACATGCGCCGGAGGTTCCTCAAAGGTTTTCAGCAAAGCGTTAAAAGCCTCTGTTGTCAACATATGAGCTTCATCGATTATATATACTTTAAAACGACCCTCCGCCGGTACAAAATGTACCTTTTCCAGGAGATCACGTACCTCATCTATACCACGGTTAGAAGCCGCGTCTATCTCAAAAACATCCAAAGAACGGCCAGCGGTAATGTTTAAACAGGAAGAACAGTGATTACAAGGCTCTCCTGCCTCTGGCTGGGCACAGTTTAAGGCCTTAGCCAGAATCCGGGCTGTGCTGGTCTTGCCGGTACCTCTGGTGCCACAAAAAAGATATGCGTGACTTTGCCTATTGCCGGCTACGGCGTTTTTCAATATTCTGGTGTTAGCCTCCTGACCCACTAAAGCCTCAAAGGTCTGGGGACGCCACTTTCTATATAAGGCAAGGTGTTCCATATGATCTCCTAAAAAAATGGAAATGCTTTGTGCCGTCGTACTGATGCGCACAAAAGCGGCGAGCATTTCCCCTTAAATCATCTATTAAATTAGCTGCTGTGCACCCTCCTGTCGACTGAAGCTGCCCCAGCGTTACTCATACAGTTAACTCCTACCAGGCACTCCCGAGGCACCCGAACCACACCACTTACCGCTGCTTCCTTCCGGACCTGACGGGGTTCGCGGCTGTCCGTCGCACGGGACCCAATAATCAACATCACTTATATAAGGCAGACCTGAAACAGAACAGCCTCGAAAAGGGAATTCGGCCCCACTATAGCGGATTGTGGGTACAGAGCGCCGCTACCTCCCCGCTTAGCACAGCAAAAGGCAAACTGTTTTACCGATTTATTATAACATAAAGGCAACACCTTGGCAATAGCGGCCTTGCCGCGGAATTTTCCTTATAAAAGGAAATACTGGCAAATAATAGATACTACCGCTACCGCGAACCAACAGCTAAGACCTAAGATTATAGGTCTTACACCATTGCGGATCAATTCGTTGATCTTCGTATTTAAACCGATGGCGGTCATCGCCATAATAATGCAATATTTACCCGCTCCCGCCAGAAAATTAAATATTCCAGAAACAAAAGCAGCGTCTGTTACAGCAGAAACACCAGTAACTATAACTGAAGCGCCTAAAAAACCTAAAATAAACCAAGGGAATATTTTTTTGATGCTGTAATCGCCTTTGCCTTCTCCCCCCTGAGAACGGGCTTTCTTAGTGACCCAAAAGGCCAAAACTAAGGTAATAGGCACTATCATCAGAGTACGGGTTAGCTTAACAATTGTAGCGTAATCACCGGCAGCATCAGAATAAGCATAACCGGCGGCAACTACCGATGAGGTATCATTAATAGCTGTACCAGCCCACATACCAAAGTTAATATCATCCATACCCATCAAATGGCCTAAAGCCGGGAAAATAAATACAGCTATAACATTAAAAAGGAATATTGTGGAAATGGAAAAAGCCATATCCTTATCACTGGCCTTAATAACCGGCGCCGCCGCGGCAATAGCGGAACCGCCGCATATAGCCGTACCTATACCTATCAATATGGGAACATTGCCGTAAAGCTTTAAAGCCTTGCCTACATAGTAAGCGGTAATAAAGGCGGCAGCCAAAGTAAATATCATGATTAATAAACTCTGGGCTCCCACTCTGAAAACGTCAAATAAATTCATACCAAAGCCCAAAAGAATTATGGCATACTGCAATATTTTCTTAGAGGTATAGTTAATACCCTGATTAAGCCACGCAGGTCTGCGCCAATAAGCCACAACCATGCCTAAAAGTATACCGAAAACAGGGCCGCCGATAATAGGAAATTGTCTGCCCAAAAAGTAACTGGGAATCGCTAAGACAAAGCAGAACAATATTCCCTTGAGTTTCTCGTTCACAACTGTACCTCTCTTTTCTCAATAATTATTAATTATTTAAACCTAACCTTCCCTTATCACCACAATTTACTGACTCTGGGAAGTTAGGATATCAGTACCAACAGTTTCTGCTAAAATATCGTTTACATAATCCCTGGTAATACCTAAGCCATGCTGAGAGGCCATTTCATCAGTATACTGGGAAAAAGGAACTACCTTCATGTTCTGATAACCGCCGCTGAAATAATTCACAATAGGAGTAAAGGATAGATCCTCAATAGTTACGTCTCCATCCTGACCTTGGCGTTTAAAAGTACAGCCGAAAAATCCACCTACATGATTGGCCTTGTTGGACATGGCGGAAATAAAATTACCCAAAGAATAAACTACCGGCACTTCCCGTTGATCAGAAGTGGTCACTGTTTCTATTTCCTGCAAAACATGGGGATGATGGCCTATTATCAAATCAGCTCCCATCTCGGCGTAGGAAAGAGCCATATCTTTCTGGCGCTGATCCGCCGCTAAAACGTTCTCATCACCCCAATGTACTGAAAGCACCACCACATCGCTTTGGGCTTCAGCCTCATCTATCATAGCTTCTATCTTATCTGTCTGATCAGTATAGACTATATCCATCTCTGTATCTACCGGCAGAGACATGCCATTGGTCATCTCCGTAATGCCGATAAAGGAAAATACTATGCCGTTTACTTCCACTAAACGAGGAGTATGCTCATCAGTATAATTGCGGTAAAGACCAAAATTAGTGGAATTTGGTACCGTATCCATAAAATCTATGGTGGCTTCCATACCTTTTATACCCTTATCCAAAGTGTGATTGCTGGCTAAATTAAAAAGATTAAAACCTACCTCACGCAGGGCGGAGACACTTTCGGTGGGAGTATTAAAAAGCGGATAATTAGAAGGCTCAAAAACAGCGGTAGCAACAGGGGTCTCCTGATTGACAAAGGCTAAATCCACGTCCTCAAGCAAAGGCTCCACATCAGCGTAGGCGTAGGAAAAATCATATCCCTCACCGTCGGCTCTGGCTGCGGCCTGCTGATAAATAGTATTATGAATAAGATTATCTCCTGTAGCCATAAAGGATACCGTGACAATATCATCTTTGCCGCCGCCATTGTCCTGGGATACAGTGACGGTATTACTCCTATCCTCAAATCCCAGTGAATAACTGACAGCATTAACTACCTTTACCAACAAAAAAATCATTAAAAGTATCGCCGCTACTGAAAGAACCGTAATTACGATACGACGGTTGTTTCTGCTCCGGCGGCGGCCTTCTCTGTCCCGCCGGGAAGATCTGCTTTCATAATCAGACATAGTACCCCCCTAAAATATCCATCAGTATAACAAAAAATATAGAATGGCTCAATTCAAATATTTAGCAAAAAAATATTGAATATTTTTACGGCCTATCCTCAAAGGAAAACCAAAAGAGCAGAGCAGTAAAGAAATACCGCTATTCTTATTTAACAAAAGAAAATCTTTAGGCTGCCTTAAGAATAAAGGCCTTTTATCCTTTAATTATAACAGATAGGCGCCGAAAATTAAATAAAAAGAGAGAAATTACTCAGTTAAAGTAAAGAGGCACAAAATCGAAGTTATCCACATCAAACAAGCCCTTATCTGTTAGGCGCAGTTTGGGAATTACCGGTAAAGCCAAAAAAGACAAGGTCATAAGGGGAGACGGCAGTCCCGTGCCGGTTTTCTTCGCCGCCGCTAAAAAACCTCTCTCCTCTTTGCCGACAAAGGCCGCGTCAGCACCGCTCATTAAACCAGCTACGGAAAATTTTAAAGCAGCCAGAACTTGACCATCAATAGTTACTACAGCACCGCCGCCAAGCTTGGCTAAGGTCTGGGCGGCAAAAATCATTTCCTTTTCATTGACGCCAACAGCCACAATGTTATGACTGTCATGGGCAATAGTCGAAGCGATGGCTCCTCTCTTTAAGCCTGTACCTTCCACTAAACCAAAAGACCAGTTACCGGATTTTCCATGGCGTTCTATCACCATGGCCTTAACTATATCACCCTGGGAAAGCTCCGCCACAGGATAAATAGATTCCCCGGTTACTATTTCCGTAGGTAATACTTTTATCACCCTGGCATACTTAAATCCGTTATTCTGAGGAAAAACAGCTTTAGATAAAGGCGGCAGATGTACTTGTCCCAAAGAAACCTCACGGGACTGATATTCATTAACATAAATTCTGCCGCCTTTGTATACGGCACTTACCTTGAAATCCCTGAGATCCTCAACTACAACCGCATCACATAAAGTTCCAGGCACTAAAGCGCCTCTGTCCCTCAGACCATAATGACGCCGCGGATTTATGGTAGCGATCTGTACCGCCCTTACCGGCGGTAAACCAAGAGATACAGCCTTGCGTACCATAGGCAAAATATCACCATGGGATTCTAAATCAGCAGCACTGACATCATCGGCGCAAAAGCAAAAACAGGGCCAATTATTATCGTCTACTAAGGGTAAAAGAGCTTCCAGATTCCGAGCGGAACTGCCTTCCCTAACAAAGACTGTCATACCTAAACTCAATTTTTCCGCCGCCTCTTCCAAGGCTATGGCTTCGTGCTCACTATTTATGCCGGCAGACCGATAGGCGTTAAGCTCTCTGCCACTGCCGCCGGGAAAATGACCGTCTAAGGCTTTGGCCTGAGCCGCTATTATTTTACCTAAAACCTCTTTATCACCATTTACTACGCCAGGAGCGTTCATTATTTCACCTAAACCCAAAAAAGAGGGATAGCTCTGAAATAGGCGCGCCGTGGCGGCGGCATCTATAATCCCACCGCTGGTCTCTTTGTCCGTGGCAGGTACGGAAGATGGCAGCATATAAAAAATATCCAGTGGGGAAAGAGCGGCGTCTTGAAACATAAAATCCAGACCCGACTCGCCTAAAACATTTGCTATCTCATGGGGATCAGCTATCACCGCAGTGGTACCGTGACATAAGGCCGCCGCCCCAAAAGATGAGGGAATGAGATGAGAGCTTTCTATATGAATATGAGCATCTATAAAACCAGGCAATACATATTGACCATCTAAGTCAACGATCTCTGAAGCCTGGTTGTAAGATCCTAAACCGGCAATATAGCCGCCTGAGGTTATAATGTCTTTTTCCTCAATCCTGCCGCTGTAAACATTTACTATTCTTCCGTTTTTTAAAAGCAGATCCCCTGGAATATCACCTTTAGCCACAGCTATACGCCGGGTTAAAGCTGTTAACTTATCTTTCATTTTCTATGTCCCCTTGGCATACAAATTATTTCTCTGATATCAGTATCAAAGAAATCCTGAGAATGACTTGGCACCAAAATTATGGCGGTATCAGCACCCTTGCCGCTGCCACCGAT
>CAWVFN010000045.1:0-4258 GCA_963928475.1 Bacillota bacterium | reverse complement strand
TACCTTATTTCTTCCTACGGCGGTACAGTTGGCCTTAACGAATATTCCCTGGATCACGCTGTAAATGATCTAAATATATCTTTGCTGATGATATTGACCCATGAAAGCTGTTCCGCTGTGAAGAGGGTATTAAAGGCTGATGACAGGGACATCGTTGATTCTCAGCTTAAGGCAGCTATAGCACCGGCTTTTGCCGGCGGCAAAGGGAGAAAGTATCGCGATAATGCTATGAAGCATTTGGATTACCAAATAGCTTTAGCTTTAGAGCGATATCGCACTAAGGTCAAGGATAATAAATTAGCTGTAGCTGGTTTATATTGTGATGATAATGCCGTTGTCCACTTAGTTAATTATAATGGTATTTTTGGCGGTGAAAGTCTGGCTCACGCTTTACCCGATGTTGATACTGCTTTCTTTTTATAATAAAACTCTACTATGTATTTAGCGGCAAAAGCCGAACCTATTCCCACTATCAGGCCGCACAGCACATCGGTAGGATAGTGAACGAAAAAGTACATTCGGGAGAAAGCCACCAAGGCGGCGAAAATAAGTGCCGCTATACCTATTTTTTTATGCCAAAAGTAAATGGCTGTAGCTGCCGCGAAGGAAGACGATGTATGTCCTGAGGGAAAGGAAAAACCGCCGGGAGCTGGTATAAGTAAATTTATCTCTGTTACGGTAAATGGACGGGGTCTGGCAATTAATGGTTTAAGGCAGACATTACATATGACTACATTGATAACGAGAGCCAGAGCCGAGATAAAACCGTACTTCCTGGTTTTGGGAAAAAGCAGGAGGACGATGGTGATAAGTATCCATATTAAACCGCCGTTTCCCATTTGGGTACAAAATTTCATTATAGGGGTCAGCCACTCATTTACGATATTATTCTGCAGCCAAAGCAGGGTTGACGTCTCCCAAGTCATAAAAATCTCCTTAGTGATAATTTATTTATATTTTACAGGATAATGAGAAAAAGTGCAAATTAAAATACAATTAAAATAGGCCAGGTTTTGACTTTGTTATCGATAGCTTTTTTGTCGTAAAAAACGGAAAAGGCCGAATTGATACAGTCAATTTACTTTATTATAAATTTTCTGTAATAATTTCTATCAATTCTCCATTATTCGTTTATTGTGTTTTTAGTGGGACGGGCTTATAATGGGAATACTTGGAGGTAACCTATGTGGCAGAAAATAGAACAGAACGAGTTAATATATTTTACGTTGCCAAAATGGCGGCAATTAGGAGCGGATGTGTATATTTCCAGCCGTTTTGGCGGTGTTTCCCAGGGCGTATATGATTCGCTTAATTTAGCCCTCCACGTAAATGATAATGAGAAGGATGTGGCTGAGAATCGGCGCCGTTTTTTTGAGGCTCTTTCTGTACCGGCGGCGGATTTTGTTTCTTTACAGCAGACCCACAGTAATAATGTGCGTTTTATTACCAAAGAGGATAGGGGTAAAGGTTTGAGTGATTATACCTTGGCCATAGCTGATACTGACGCTATGTATACTAAGGATAAAGATGTTTTTATGGCCACTTTTTATGCTGATTGTTTGCCTATCGCTTTGTTTGATCCTGTCAATAAGGTTTTAGCTTTAGCTCATGCTGGTTGGCGCGGTACTTATCAGGGTATTGCCATAACTGCTTTAAGGGCTATGTCTGAAAACTGCGGCACCAAGGTGGCTGATGTCTTAGTATCTTTAGGGCCGGGAATAGGCCAGTGCTGTTATGAGGTAGAGGCGGACTTTTATCAACGTTTTAAAAGCAAGTATGAAAAGGCTGAGCGCTGGTTTAAGCCTGGTGAGGGAGGCAAATATTATTTTGATAATTTAGGCGCTAACTTTGATTTTCTGATAGATTACGGTTTAAGAAAAGAAAATATTACGAAATTTACTTTATGTACTGCCTGTAATCAAGATTTATTTTATTCTTATCGTGGCAGCGGCGGCAGCTGCGGACGTCATGGTCTTTTTGGGCGTTTAGTGGAGGATCATTTGTAATAAAAAGCTAAGAAGAGGACGTGTCATAAATTGAGCGGCAGAAAAATCTTCCTATTTAGAATTTTTACAGTATTTATTTTAGCTCTTGCTATTGGTGTAACGATAAACTTGTGGGATAAGTCGAATAATGGGCTTAGCGCCGGGGAAATTGTTTTATCAGGGGATAATTTTTATATCGTCAAAGGTATGTTTTGTTATGAGGAGACAGTAGTTACAGCGCCTTACAGAGGATTTGTAAGCCAAGAAATAGAGGCGTGTGAGCGAGTTGCCAGGGGACAAGCTGTAGCCTCCTTAGAGGCTGCTGTTACTGATTTGACTGACGATAATATGCTTATTGCCATTAAAGCAAAGAATTCTGGTTTAGTATATTACGAACTTGACGGTTTGGAAGGTATTGTAACCCCTGAACGTCTTGAGACTATACCAGTACCGGATATTATAAAAATAGCTGATGAAAATAGGGTTTTTTTGTCAGATGGTTTTTATGATAACGGTGAGGTAATTTGTAAAATAATCAATAATCAAAAAGAACCAATATTATGTATTTCCTTACCGACGGATATTTTTACCTCAGAGCCAGAGGCTGGCCAGACTTATTCCTTGACTGTAAAAGGAATTAGTCTGCAGCGGCAGTTATCGTCCTGTCTCACAACAGGTGATAGTTATACACTTTTATTTACCATGCCGGCAGAGGACAAGTGGTTTGGTGATAGAATTGTGCCTGTAGTTATTGATCTGGAAAATTAGTTCTTTATTCCGCAAATTCTATAAATAAAGATAAAAACTTTCCTTTTTTATGATTATGTGTAGAATTTGCAAAAATAGCATGAAAAGTGTATAATTTTTATTAGAATTTGGCAAAAAGAGGTTGATTTTTATGGATATTCCCTGTAAAATAGAGAAGGTTATAAAAAATATACATAATACGGCATCTGCATATACGGAGCCAAAACGGGATGTAAAACTTATCGCTGTTACTAAAACCCGGGGTGTGGATATAATCCAGGAAGCTGTTGATTATGGTTTACGGGATTTTGGTGAAAATCGTGTCCAGGAGATCCTGGAGAAATATCCTTATTTTTCCCAGGATATACGCTGGCATTTGATAGGACATTTACAGACTAATAAGGTGAAGTATATTATTGATAAAGTGTATATGATACATTCGCTGGATAGTATTAGATTGGCTGAGGAAATACAGAGACGGGCAAAAAAAATTGACCGGGTTATTCCCTGTCTTATCCAGTTGAATATAGCTGATGAGGACACTAAATTTGGTTTGTCTAAGGAAGAGGCTGAGGACTTTCTCCGAGAAATGCAGTCTTTTCCCAATATTGAAATAAATGGTTTAATGACGATAGGCCCTCACGTTGACGATACAGAAAAAATACGCGGCGTGTTCAGGGAATTGCGTCAATTAAGAGATTATTTGGCTACATTAGCTCTGCCCGGAGTGAAAATGAGAGAACTGTCCATGGGTATGAGCAATGACTATATAGTAGCGGTACAAGAAGGAGCGACCATGGTAAGAGTAGGTACGGACATTTTTGGAGTCCGACAAAAATAAGGAGGTAGAGCTATGGCCCTTGATAAGTTGAAAACACTTTTAGGATTTAATCCTATAGACGACGAAGAAGATTATGAGGATATAGACAGAATTAACGATGATTTCGCCGGAGAAGATTCTCAATATTCTTATCGCAGCCGCATGAACTACAGCAGAAATATGAATGCTTTTGATGCTGATGGCGGTTATTCCGTAAAAAAGGAAAGAAGAAATTCCTCTCCTGTCCGTATGATTTTAGTTAAAGGCAAAACCTTTAATGAATCGGAAAGAATCGCTGAAAATATTAGGCGCGGTAATTCCGTTATTATTAACATGGAAGAGATGCCAGACGGAGAAGCCCAGCGTACTGTCGATTTCTTAACCGGCGCTACCTTTGCTATGAAAGGAACCATCCAGCGTTTATCCGCCTCCACTTTTATCTTTGCCGTAGGTGATGTGGATTTACAAGGACGCATCAAAGATAATAGATAATCATAGTTTGTAACGTATCTTAATATTATGATGAGGAGTACTCTATGTTTAAATTTGGTTTTTTAGGCGGCGGACAAATGGCGGAAACTATAATCAGCGGTCTGCAGGAAAAAGCTGCCGCTTTTCATTTGGAGTACGTCCTTTATGAGCCTATAGCTGAACGAAGATCTTATTTAAAAAGTAAATATAATATAGAACTGGCCGAAAGCAATAA
>CAWVFN010000044.1:0-10895 GCA_963928475.1 Bacillota bacterium | reverse complement strand
AAGGGGATGGTCAGGGAGTTCTGGATCTCTCTGAGGATACCGTGCGAATGTTTGTTATTAACTATCGAGCCGGACTCTACGATTAAGGAGGGATAATATGGATGGTATCACTTATTTAAAGGCGGGAGCCGCAGCCCTTGGCTGCGGCTGCGGCTTTTTCATCGGCGGTCTGGACGGTATCTTGATTACTCTTATTGTACTGGTCTGCGCCGATTATATAACTGGGGTTATTGCCGCCGCTTTGGAACATAATCTCAGCAGTGAGGTGGGACTGAAAGGAATATGCAAAAAAGTCATGATCTTTTTGCTGGTGGGAATCGCTAATTTGGCCGACAGCTATCTCTTTCAGGGAGCTACCCCTATGCGGGATACGGTAATATTTTTCTATATCGCTAACGAGGGAATCAGTATTTTGGAGAATGCCGGCGAAATCGGTTTGCCTATACCTAAATGTCTGGAAAAAACCTTAACAGCCTTGAAAAATGAAGGGGAAGAGGAAAATGAAAAAAATTGAAGAGGAAATTCTGTTTTATAATGAATTATCTCAATGGGATGAGATGAAAGACGAAATCACTATGTCAGGAGCTGATAGAATATTCGCCGACGCCTCAAAAATACCAATAGGAGAGGACGGGGAATTTGAGGAACCCGCCTCTTCGATCTTCCCTGATTCCTTCGGGGAAAAACAAAGTCTTGCCGGGAACCACGAACCCTACTATCAGAATAATGCTGAAGCTGATGTTTTAAACAGTACAAGAGAAAACAGTATTACTGCCCCGGCAACAGAGTTTATACCCTCAGAAAAAGAAGTGTTCCCAGAGGGCTTTGCCTATCCTGATAACAGCGGCACCGCAATATTAAACGCCGGCTTCAAGGGAGAGGATATCGATATTGCCGCTACTCCTTTTTTTAATAAAGCGGAAAACAGTATTTCACTCTTTGGCACCGCTGAAAAGAAAGAAGTCAGTGTCCATAACGAAATCGCCGGTATAAATATTGAGTTCAGTGGTACTATTGATAATAGTGTGGATATCGACAGCCTCATGCGGGAAATGAAAAGACGTCTGAAAGAGGAAATGGCCTCAGGCTCCGATTTTTCCTACGCTTTTTAAATAAAATACAGCTTATACTCTTTATACTTGCAAATACCGTCAATTTCCGTTATGATATTAATATCAGCCCATAGAGATAGGGAGATATTAATATGCTTTCTTATGAGATAAAAACCATTTGCCTGCCGGTTAGCAGCTATATAGAAAAATATAGGGATATTCCCAAGTTTTTGGAATTCTGCCAGGTGTGTCCCCGCTATAATAAATGCTGGGCCTGTCCTCCCCATGATTTTGATCCTGTCTCTTTGTTGGCGCCATATAACTATGTGTATATTATCGGCGCCAAAGTCTTGATCCCCGCTGAATTACGCAGTGAAGTCACGGGACATGAAGCTGTCGCGGCTAAAGCGGAAGCTATTACCCAAGAAGCTAGAAAATACCTGGATCCCATTATGCTGTCCCTGGAAAGAACTATCGGCGATGCTTTGTGCTGCTATGGCGGTACCTGCTATCTCTGCGCTGCTTGTCAGAAGGCTAAGGGTAAACCCTGTATTTATCCGGATAAACGACGCAGCTCCTTGGAAGCTTTAGGTTTTGATGTGGCCGGCACTACCCAGGATCTCCTCGGCTTTGAACTCCTGTGGAGTGAGGAATCGCTGCCTCCATATCTAACTGTGGTTTCAGCTTTATTCACCAAGAGACTTGTTTCCTCAGAGGAATTTTGATATGCTATATCATCAAGGTACGACGGTTCTGGAAAGTCAGCGGCTTTTGCTCAGAGCCTTTATCAGAGACGACGCTGAAGCTATGTTCAAAAATTGGGCCGGCGATGACAATACTACAAAATTTTTAATCTGGGATACCTATAAAAATCAGGATCAGGCGGAAAAAATGATCAGACAATGGGAAGCCGCTTACCTTGATGAAAATATGTATCATTGGGCCGTGGTTCTTAAGGAAATTGAGGAACCTATAGGCTCTGTCTCCGTAGTCAGAAATAACGAGACTATGGAAAATTGCGAAGTGGGGTTTTGCCTTGGCAGCCATTGGTGGGGACAAGGTTACTGTACTGAGGCTTTAGGACTTGTTCTGGATTTTCTTTTTGGACAGGTAGGTTTTCAACGGGTAGAATGCCGTCACGCGGTAGAAAATATCGCTTCTGAAAAGGTTCAGCTTAAAGTGGGTATGGTTAGAGAAGGCATTTTAAGACAAGCCTATAAAAATAAGGACGGACACTTCTCCGATGTGGTTATTAACGCTATTACCCGGGGAGAATGGGAAGTTATGTAAAAGCGAGGTTTATATGTCTTTAATTGTTACGGTATATGGTGAAGAAGGTATAGTGATGGCCGGCGATAGCCGTACCACCATCAGCGGCCGCCACAGCGAAGGCGATAAAATAATTCAGGATTTCGCTATTCATTCCACGGAAACGGCTAATAAAATTTTTCTTTGTCCTAATAATACTGGTATTGCTGTCTGTAATGAGGCTAGTCATAACGGTAAGCCTTTAGCCGGCTATATCCAGTCCTTTGTCTTAAACGAAATAGAAGAGGATACTCCCGTATCTATGGTCCCCCAAAAGCTTTTAGATTTTATCAGTAAATTAGAGCCTGTACCAGATACTTTGTTTCATATCGCCGGTTATGAAAGGGTAATGGGCGTTTATGAAAGAAAGGTTTGGCACGTATTTACTAAACAGGGGAAGATATCCCAGATCAATGCGTCTGTTCCCGGAGCTACCTGGAATGGGGAGATCGATATTTTAGTGCGGTTGTTAAAACCTGTTTTTCTTAAAAATACTAAAGGTGATTTTCAGGAAATGAAAACAGCGCCTATTCCCTGGAACCTCTTTACTTTACAGGATTCCGTGGATTTCGCTACCTACGCCATACGGACGACAATTGATACTATGCGTTTTCAGATGCGGCCCAAGACAGTAGGAGGACCCATTGATATCTTGGTTTTAAAACCGGGAGAAGGTTTTTGGGTCAAAAAGAAGATACTTCACGCCGATTGAGGTGATTTGTGCTGTGGATAAGGTTGTGCAAAAAGAGAAAATAGAAAAACTCAATAGGATCTATGAAAATGGAGAGGGCGGTGGTGAAACCGCCCTTTTTTTACTTGCCTGTTTCCAGGATGAGGATTATCTTGTGCGTACCAGGAGCTTTGCTTTAGCTGAGCGTATAGGCGGCGCCGAAATAGAAGAAGCCATGCTGAAACTGATTTTCAGTGAGGCGGAAAGGGAATGGCAGTTAAGGGCTTTAAAGGTGATGATGCAGGTGGGTTCTCCCCAGGGGCTCCAGGCCTTAGCCCCTTTACTGAAACAAAACAACAAGCCTTTGCTGCTGCGGGGAGCTCTTTGGACGCTGGCGGCGGCGGAATCCTTTGAACCTGATTTTGTCATGGCGCTTTTTGCCGATTTCATTACCTCTCCTTATAGGTTTTATCTTAAAACTTCTTTTATTGCCGACGCTGTAGCCTGCGCCAGACAGCGTACTCCTTATGCCGCTGATTTATGGCGCAGCCTTAAGTCAGCTGATCCCCAGGTGGCAAAAGCCGCTGTTTATTATCAAAATTATGAATCTCCGCCTCCCTGGCTGCTGCAGGTATATCCCTATCCTGATTATTTGGGAAAAATGGCTGCTAAGCGTAATATAAGCGCTAAAGAATTAAAATACGCCCTGTATTTCAAGGCGAGTCCTGTCGTAAAAGCAAAAAATAAGTAAGATAAAAGCGTCAGCTTTTCGACTAATTACAGGAGAATTTTTTTCCCTAAACCTGTAAACTGTCGGTGAGGTGATCATATGCTCTATCAAGCCTGTCCTCACTGCGGCGCTTCCCTCTATATAGTGGTAAAGTGGGATAAAGTTATCTGTCCTTTCTGCGGCTGTGAGATAATTTATCCTTCTATAGTTCCTATCGATGAGGAAAAATTATGGTATTGGAGGCAATTATATAAAAGCGCAAACATGGACAAAAATAAAAAAATGTTTTGAGCGGATTTTCTTTCCCGTGGTATATTGTACCCTCTGCGGCGATAAAACCGATTTAGATTATCCAGGTCTTTGTTCCCGTTGTCTTGAGGATTTAAAAAAGCTCAGAGATGATTATGACCTTTGTGATCTGTGCGGCAATTTTTATCCCCGCTCCTTTTATTCGTGTCCTCAGTGCTTTGCCGCTAAGAGTCCTAAGGCTTATCGCCGGGCCACAGCTGTGTTTCCCTATGAGGATAAAGCTAAAAAATTAGTTTTGGATTTAAAGTTCCATAACGGCGGCTATTTGGCGGAGCCCATGGCTAAACTCATCCTGACCTATGAGGATATCAGTGAGGGCGGACTTTATACTCATCTCATACCGGTACCTATGTCACCGGAGCGTTTTAAGGAACGTCAATATAATCAGTCTGAGCTTCTCTGTAAAGAGATAAGCTATCTAACAGGTCTGCCCTATCTCAGAAAAACCCTGGTAAAAGTCAGGGATACTCCCAGCCAGGCTACATTGCCGGCTGAGGCGAGGAAAAGTAATCTTAAAGACTCCTTTAAAGTCGAGGATCCCCAGGCTGTGGCTGGCAAATATGTGATTTTAGTTGATGACGTCATTACCACCGGCAGTACGGCACAGGAATGTGCTAAAACCTTGAAAGCCGCTGGCGCCGCTGGTATTAAAGTATTGGCTTTCTGTGGTACCACTTCTGTGTAAATCTCTTTGCCGTTCACATTCAGGACACAATTATAGTGTAAAATTGAAACTAAATTATTTTGTGACTGTAAAGTTTGTATAAAATTTACAAAAATTAAAAGTTTTTAGAGAGTTTTCCCCTTTTTTCAGCAATTTACTCACTATAGAAAAGGGTTTTTACAGGGTTATTAACAAAATTATTCACATTATCCACAAGAAATGAATAAACAGTAAAATTTATAAACACATATTTTTAGGTATATGTAATATTTTTTACCCCTGAAGATAAATAATCTTTTTAGCCAAAAGGATTTTTTAACCAGGCGGGGAATTATATTATTACACGTTATTATTGGTGTGGCGCTTAGGAAACAACTATTATGCCATGCTTAACAGTAGGGAAGGAGTGAAGTTTATGAACATAACTTACAAAGGAAAGAACATTGACGTTACCCCTGCTTTAAAAGAACACGCTGAAAAAAAATTAGGCAGACTGGAACGCATCATGGACATTGACAGCGCCACTGTTACCATGGTGGTGGAAAGAAATAAACAAAAGGCTGAAGTGAACATGATGATACATGGATATATACTTCGCGGTGAAGTCGTTTCCGACGATATGTATGGTTCTCTGGATCTGGTGACGGATAAAATGGAAAAACAGCTGGTGAAATATAAGGAAAAGCTCCAGAGAAAAAATAAAAAGCAAAAGCTGGCTTATATGGATCTCAGCGAACCAGTGGAAGACGAACTTGTTCGAGTTAAACACTTTACCCTTAAACCCATGACTACGGAAGAAGCTATTATGCAGATGAATATGCTGGGTCATACTTTTTTTGTTTTTGCCAATTGCGAAACAGAGTCTGTAAACGTGGTATATTGCCGCAAGGACGGTAAATACGGTGTTTTAGAACCTGAATTCTAAAAACTTATCCTATGTTGTTTCTTATGGGGGAGATCTGTGGATTTCCCCCATAATGACGTAAATAGACTATTGGAGGTCTTTTTCCTGAGTGCCTGACATTGAGGAGCGGGACTTTTAATTAAACTTATTATTAATAGCGGAGGAAATTGTAATAGATGAAAAATCCTTTTAAAGCCTTGTTTGATGATAACGCCAAGGACATAAAGAAATACAATAAAAAAGTGGAGGAAATCAACGCTTTAGAACCGGAAATAGCGGCTCTTTCCGATACTGAGTTAGCGGCTAAAACCCCATATTTTAAGGAAAAGCTGGCAGCTGGAGCTTCTCTTGAGGATATTTTGCCCGAGGCTTTTGCCGTAGCCAGAGAAGCTTCAAAACGTGTTTTAGGTATGCGTCATTTTGACGTACAGTTAATAGGCGGTATGGTACTCCATGACGGACGTATCGCGGAAATGAAAACCGGTGAAGGCAAGACCCTGGTAGCGACTCTGCCGGCATATCTCAATGCTTTAGCTGGTAAGGGTGTGCATGTAATCACGGTAAACGATTATTTAGCCACCAGAGACAGTCAATGGATGGGTCAATTATACAATTTTTTAGGTCTTACCGTGGGGTTAAATATTCATGGTAAAAATTTTGAGGAGAAACAGCAGGCTTATGCCGCGGATATAACTTACGGCACCAATAATGAGTTTGGTTTTGACTATTTACGTGATAATATGGCGGTAAGAGCCGACGCGATGGTACAGCGGGCTCTCTTTTTCGCCATTGTGGACGAAGTGGATAGTATTCTTATTGATGAGGCTCGTACACCGCTTATTATTTCCGGTCAGGCGGAAAAACCAACAGAGAATTATTATACCGCCGCTAAGATAGTCTCTCGTTTACAGCCGGGAGTAGACTTCATGGTGGAGGAAAAGACCAGAAGCGCCGCTCTGAATGAGGAAGGCATAGCCAAGGTGGAAAAACAGCTTGGTTTAGACAACCTTTACGCTCCGGAAAATAATGAGTGGAGTCATTTGATCAGTAACGCTGTAAAGGCGGTAAGCCTTTTTAAGAAAGATAAGGATTATGTGGTTAAGGACGGAGAAGTTATCATTGTTGACGAGTTTACCGGCCGCCTTATGTTTGGCCGTCGTTACAGTGATGGCTTGCATCAGGCCTTAGAAGCCAAGGAAGGGGTAAAGATTGAGCGTGAGAGCCAGACCCTGGCCACAATCACCTTTCAAAATTATTTTCGTATGTATGATAAACTCAGCGGTATGACTGGTACCGCTGCCACGGAGCAGGATGAGTTTATTAAGATCTATAATATGGATGTAGTGGTAGTACCTCCTAATAAGCCCATGATCAGGGAGGACCTTTCTGATGTGGTTTTCCGCAGTGTTGAGGGTAAGACAAAGGCTATTATCGAGGCCATAGTGGAAGCTCATCAAAGCGGCAGGCCGGTATTGGTGGGCACGGTTTCCATTGCCAAATCCGAGGCTCTTAGTAAAGCCTTGAAAAAACGGGGTGTTCCCCATAAGGTGTTAAACGCTAAGTATCATGAGTTAGAGGCAGAAATCATAGCTCAGGCAGGGCGCTACGGCGCTGTAACCATTGCCACTAATATGGCTGGCCGCGGCACTGATATTCTGTTAGGCGGCAATCCTCAGGCTTTAGCCGCCGCTGAGCTTAAAAATCTGGAAGCCCATGATAAGGAAGGCGACTATGATGAGTTGCTGAAGAAGTATCAAGCCATTACCGAGGAAGAGAAGAAAAAAGTTATCGCGGCAGGGGGACTTTTAGTTATCGGTACCGAGCGCCATGAAAGCCGCCGCATTGACAACCAGCTCCGGGGCCGCAGCGGCCGTCAAGGGGATCCTGGTATCACCCGTTTTTATCTTTCCATGGAAGATGATTTAGTGCGCATTTTCGGCGGCGATAATATGGCTAGTCTTATGGATAAATTTGGAGTGGACGACTCTACACCTATAGACTCGAATCTGGTGACTAAGTCCATTGAAAACGCCCAGAAAAAAGTGGAAAATAATAATTTCCAAACCAGGAAAAATGTTCTTGATTATGACGATGTTATGAACCAGCAGCGGGAAGTTATTTATGGCCAGCGCCGTCAGGTGCTCACTGGTGAGGATATTCGGGATCAGATTTTAAATATGCTGGAAGAGGTAATTAAAGCCTCTGTGGACAATGTGGCTATTGAGGGAGAACAGCCGGACCATTGGGATCTCAGCCGTTTGTTAGAGGAAATCCGGGTCTATTTGCCTAATACTGAATTAACTGAGTCTGATTTGGCAAAAATGGATCGTGATGAGATCGTGGAAATGCTGCGCCGGGAAGGGCTTGATTTCTTTAACCAACGGGAAGAGGAAATAGGTAAGGATAACTTTGAGAATATCAGCCGTTATATCCTTCTGCGGGTGGTTGATAGCCAATGGATGGATCATCTTGACGCCATGGATCAGCTCCGCACTGGTATAGGCCTTCAGTCTTATGGCCAAAAAAATCCCCTGGTAGAATACAAGTACGCCGCCTATGATATGTTTCAGCAGATGGTGGCGGAAATTCAGCGTGAAACAATACGTCTCATAAGCCGAGCCAACATTGTAGAGGAAGCTCCCAGCCAGAATATTAAGAATATTCAGGAAAACCGCAGTGCCGATGGTGAGGTCAAGGTCAAACAGCCGGTACGGCGGGAAAACAAAATAGGACGCAATGATCTCTGTCCCTGCGGCTCCGGGAAAAAGTACAAGAAATGCTGCGGCCGGAATCAAAGTTAAAATTTAGTTTTATTTACGCCGGCTAAGCCTTTACTCTGAGGCCTTTAAGGTATAAAATAAAAGGAGACCGCGCCCCTGATTAGAGAGGTCGGTGCTGTCTGTAATAAAGATAAGGAAGTGATGGAGTGCTTATTGATTTCAAACAGAATCTTCAAGATATCAACCGCCGTTTAGCAGATCTGAGGGATGCACTTTGACCTGGCCAAATTGGATCAGGAGATAAATGCTCTGGAGGAGAAAATCATCGCTGAGGGCTTTTGGGATGATCAGGAAAGCGCCCAGCAGGTTTTGCGTCAGAGTACGGCTTTAAAGAATAAAAAGGAAAGCTATACCAAGGTACAAGACTTATATGACGATGTGGAGACTTATTGGGAGCTGGCCATGGAGGATGAAGATGAGTCCTTAGCCGGTGAGATCCGGGAGCAGCTGAAAGAATGTGAGAAGGCTGTTGATAAATTGGAGTTGGCTACCTTATTAAGCGGTAAGTACGACAGCCACAACGCTATTCTGTCGCTTCATGCCGGCAGCGGCGGCGTAGAGGCTCAGGATTGGGCTAGCATGCTTTATCGGATGTATACCCGCTATTGTGAAAAGCAGGGCTATAAAGTTGAGCTTATGGATATGCTGCCAGGAGATGAGGCTGGTATCAAAAGTGTGACCTTTGGCGTGGAAGGTCTTAACGCCTTTGGTTATTTAAAGGCGGAAAAAGGTGTCCACCGTTTAGTGCGGATATCACCCTTTGACGCCAACAGCCGCCGCCACACCTCATTTGCCTCTTTGGACGTAATTCCCCAGGTGGAATATGATGACGAAATAGAGCTGCGGGAGGAAGAAATCCGGATAGATACTTATCGGGCCAGCGGCGCCGGGGGTCAGCACGTTAATAAAACTGATTCGGCGGTACGCATTACTCATTTGGCCACTGGTATAGTAGTATCCTGTCAGGATGAGCGCTCACAGCACGCCAACAAGGATAAGGCCATAAAATTGATGAAAGCCAAGCTTTTGGATAAAAAGCGTCAGGAACAGGAAGATGAAATGGCTGGTATCCGCGGGGAACAGCAGGAGAATGCCTGGGGCAGTCAGATACGTTCCTATGTTTTCGCCCCCTATAAAATGGTGAAGGATCACCGCACCAATACCGAGGTGGGCAATGTTGACGCTGTGATGGACGGTGATCTTGACGAGTTTATTTTTGCTTATTTAAAAATGACAGCAAAAAATAATTGAGTTTAAGTAAAGCAAGAACCGCGGTCTTAAGATAAATGCCGCGGTTCTTTTTCCTTTGTGAAAGTGATGTTATTGGTTTTAGAAATCCAGAAAAAAGCCCCAGTTAGAGTACTGGGGCTTTTGTTTATCCTTTTTGCTGCTGAGCTTTTTGTAAAGCCATAAGGTTTTTGATGAGTCCGCCGTCCACCCTTATATCAGTGCCGGTTATAAAGGCTGCCTTGTCGCTGACTAAGTAAGCAACCACATCGGCGATATCCTGGGGCTGACCATTGCGTTTTAAGGGGGTAATAGACTGCATATACTGCATTTGTTCGGGATGCTCCTTGGCTGCGTCTACTGCCATTGGGGTTTCGATAATACCAGGGGAAACACTATTGAGACGCAGTCCTTTTTCTCCGAACTTAGCGGCCCATTTTTCCGCTAAAAGCTGCACGCCTCTTTTCGCGAAGTTGTAGGCGTTATTGGCGTCTCCTTGTAGGAAGGGAGCTATTTTGGTGAGGAAATCCGAGGCAAGACAGTCCAGCATCAAGTCGTCGTATTGAGGATTAGGCGGTACCACATAGCCCATCATGGAAGCGATAAGCACCATGGCGCCTCCTTTATCCATATAGTGATAGAATTCCTCTATAATATGGGCTGTGCCTATCAAATCCACTTTCATGACTAAATTGGGATCAGCAACAGTACCGCTGACACCGGCGGTATGAATGACGCTTTTAATAGGGCCAAAACTCCGGGCTTCCGCTGCCAGTTTTTTCACGTCTTCTTTTTTGGTGACGTCACAGACTATGGTTTTAGTCTCAATATTCATTGATTCCAGAGTAACTTTACCGCTTTGCAAAGCCTTCTCATTGATGTCGGCGATGACGGCAATGCCCTCTTTGAATTCTTTAGCGCATTCCAGGCCTATACCGCCGCTGCCGCCGGTTATTACATAAACATCTTTCATAATGACACTCCTTGTTTTTGATATTTGCCGGCTGGTAGTTAAAGACTTTGATCTATTTTACCAACTCAAAGTCTTTGTGATTTTATATGAAAAGATTATTGCCGGTTAATATAATAGTACCCCTTATGAGGTCATTATACAATCTAAAAATTTAAGTTATAAAGTCGAATTTTATATTCAGCGGCAGAAGGTTTCGATATAATTATCCAGGCATTTTTTGATGATTTTTTTTGCTTCCTTGGCGTCATCTACATCGTCTACCTTGGTTTTTTTATTTT
>CAWVFN010000043.1:0-7864 GCA_963928475.1 Bacillota bacterium | reverse complement strand
CCAGGGTTTTGTAGACTTTGAAGAAATGCTGCATTTCCAGGAATCTGTGTTCCGGTAATTCGCTTATATCCTTAAAGGAATTGTAATTAGGATCATTGAAGGGGATAGCGATTATTTTTTCGTCTAATTTACCGTTGTCGATCATGGTCATCACACCAATGGGGTAACAGCGTACCAAACTCATAGGCAGGATCCCTTCACTGCTCAGAACTAAGACGTCTAAGGGATCGCCGTCGTCTGCGAAGGTTCTGGGGATAAAACCGTAGTTAGCGGGATAATGGGTAGAGGTATAGAGGATGCGGTCTAAGATCAGGGCACCGCTGTCTTTATCCAATTCGTATTTATTTTTGGAACCTTTTTCAATTTCAATAACGGCGATAAAATCATCAGGACTTACTCTGGAAGGACTGATACTGTGCCATAAATTGGTTGACATATATATTGCTCCTTTTTATTATTTTCAAACCAAGAGGGAATTTCCCTGTTTTTTATTGCTCTAAGAATAACATAACCCAGGTAGTTTTGCAATATATATTTAATATGTAGCAAATGTTTTGCTGTTTTGCTGTTTTTTCCTGTTTTTTAGAATAGAGCCTATTTATACAGGGATTTGTCCCTATTTACTGCCCTTGTCTAATATTGACTTTTATTGGTGGTTGGTATAAACTTACTCCAGAGATTAAAAGAACTATGACAGAGGATACGATATGACACTGGATCAGATGAAAACCGGTGAGAGCGGCACCATCATTGAGGTAAACTGCGAAAGAAGTCTCCGCCGCCGCTTATTGGACATGGGACTTACCCCCAAGACCAGGGTTATGGTACGGAAGGTAGCTCCTATGGGCGATCCTATAGAGGTCTGCCTGCGAGGTTATGAACTGACCCTGAGAAAAGACGACGCTAAAATGATATTAGTGGGGGAGGTACATCCATGTCTTTTAAAATAGCCTTAGTAGGTAATCAAAACTGTGGTAAAACCACCTTATTCAATCAGCTTACCGGCAGTAATCAGCATGTAGGCAATTTCCCCGGTGTTACCGTGGAGCAGAAAACTGGTATTCTGAAAAATCATGACAATACTGAGATAGTGGATTTACCGGGTATATATTCACTTTCTCCTTATACTGCGGAAGAAGCTGTGACCAGGGATTATATATTGGCTAATCCCCCTGACGCCATTATAAATATAGTGGATGCCAGCAATTTAGAGCGTAATCTTTATTTATCCTTGCAGATAATAGAGTTGAATTTTCCCACAGTTATCGCCTTGAATATGATGGACGAGCTCCAGAAAAACGGGGCTTCTTTAGACGTCCCTGGTTTAGAGGAGGCTTTAGGCGTGCCGGTAGTACCCATTTCCGCTGTGAAGGGTCAAGGCATAGAGGAACTGGCTGAGAAAGTCATGACCATAGCTGGGGGGAAAGTTTTACCGCGGAAAATAGATTTTTGTTCCGGTCCCACTCACAAGGCGATCCACGCTATTTCCTATGTTTTAGAGGATAAAGCCAAAAAGGCTAATATTCCCAAGCGTTATGCCGCTACTAAGTTGGTGGAGGGGGAAACCTCCATCAGCAAAAGGTTAGGCCTTTCCCAGCGGGAGATGCAAGTAGTGGAAATGCTGGTGGATACTATGAAGGAAGAACTGGATACTGATGTGGACGCGGCTTTAGCCGATATGCGCTATGATTTTATAGAGAAGCATTGTTGTCCTTGTCTTCATCGTCAAGGTGAGAATAAGGGTCATTCCCGTTCTGTGCGGATAGATAAGATTTTGACCCACCGCATTTTCGCGATTCCTATTTTTTTAGGTATTATGGCGGTGATTTTTTGGCTGACTTTTGGCTTGTTAGGTCCTTTCTGTAACGATTGGATGGCTATTGGCGTTCAGTGGCTGACTAATCAGGTAAACGCGTTGCTTCTCAATCTTGGCGTCAATGATTTAGTGCGCTCTTTAGTTATTGACGGTGCTTTTGCCGGGGTAGGCGCTATACTGTCCTTTTTACCTACCATAGTAATATTATTCTTTTTCCTGTCTCTTTTAGAGGACAGCGGTTATATGGCCAGGGTAGCCTTTGTTTTTGACCATATATTACAAAAGATCGGTCTATCCGGCCGGGCTTTCGTACCCATGCTTATTGGCTTTGGTTGTTCTGTACCGGCGATTATGGCTACCAGAACTTTAGGCAGTGACAAAGACAGAAAAATGACCATCATGCTGATTCCCTTTATGTCCTGCAGTGCCAAGCTGCCTATTTATTCCGTATTCACTATGGCTTTTTTCCCGGATAACAGTGCTTTAGTTATGATAGCCCTGTATATTTTCGGTATTTGCGCGGGAATAATCAGTGCTTTACTTCTCAAGCGTTTTAAATTTAAGGGTGAGTCGGTACCCTTTATTATGGAGCTTCCCTCCTACCGTTTACCTTCCCGGCGCAATATGGCCATGGATTTATGGGATAAAACCAAGGATTTTTTGACCAGAGCTTTTACAATAATATTTTTGGCTTCAATCGTGGTTTGGTTCTTACAGAGTTTTGATTTCACCCTGAACCATGTTACTGACAGCGGTGATAGTATTTTGGCATCCTTGGGCCGTTTTATTGCTCCGATATTCGCTCCCCTGGGTTTTGGCAATTGGGAAAGCTCTACAGCGTTGGTAACAGGTCTGCTCTCCAAGGAGACAGTAATAAGTACCTTTTCTATTCTCCTCTCTGCCGGTGACGCTAGTGCTCTTACCGCTCTTTTACCTCAAATGTTTTCTACTTTAGCGGCCTTTTCTTTCTTAGTTTTTACTTTGCTCTATATGCCCTGTGTGGCCACGTTTGCCGTTACCCGCCGGGAGTTAGGATCCTTTTTTAAAGCTTTGAAGGCCGGTGTTTTCCAGACTGGTGTTGCTTGGCTCTGCGCTTGTCTTGTCTATCAAATTGGCAATTTGTTGTTATAATGTAAAAAGCTTCCCTTAGGGAAGCTTTTTTATAAAAAGTTTTTTAATTTTTAAGAGCTGTATTTATCAGTTCCTTAGCTTCTGTTAAGGAGGTTACAGAGGTAACGCTGGGGGGTACTTCTTTCTTTCCCCGGTTAAGCCAGATCGTCGCGATGTCTAAGTTAGCTGCGGCTTGTACATCACTTTTTAGGGAATCGCCTATATGTACTGTTTCTTCAGCTTGTAAGCCGCTGTGCTCAAGGGCGTATTGAAAGATTTCCGGATTAGGTTTAGTGGCTTTAGCGTCCTCACTGGTAAAAATCGCCTTAGGTTTTATGTTCAAGTTTTTTACCGCTGCTTCAATGTAGATATTATCACAGTTGGAAATGAGATATATGGGCAAAGGCGGGTTGTTTATGAAATCTAAGGCGTCGGGATAGATAGTAGGTGACATCCAGTATGATTCCATTTGCCGGCAGAGATCATTGATATCCTCTTTGCCGTGGAAGTGGTTTAAAGTCTCTTCGAAGGCTTTTTCCGCTAAAGGCCGCTGTTTTTGGAAGTTGTCGCCGTGAGCTTGGTTTAGGAGTGTTTGATATACTGACCACCAGTATCCCAGAACTTCCTCAGGACTTTTGCCGTCACCGCATTTATATACTCGTTTTATTACTTCCATGGTGGGTTGTCCATATTCGTGGACCACAGTACCGTAGAAATCCAAAAAAATACCTTTTAAAGAAGTTTTTATCATATTGTCGTCTCCGTTTTAGCCTGTAGGATTTTCCTAACTATGCTGCTTAAGATTAAGCATAAAAGTAAAATATGTTTTTTTTGTGAAGGCTTACTAAAAAGATGCTTGTCCCAAAAGCAATGATGTTACGGCGCAATCTCGTTTTTAGCTTTTTTCAGAGCCTGAGCCAACTGATCCGGGCAGGAAGTAGGCTTATGACCGCATTTTATGCCCTCCAGTTTTTCTGTTATTTCGTCTATGGTCATGCCTTGGGCCAATCTGGCCAGTCCCTGGAGATTGCCGTGGCAGCCGCCGGTAAAACTGATATCATGTACAATATTGCCGTCTAATTCAAATTCTATTTTCCGGGAGCAGGTTCCCTTGGGGATGTAAGTGTACTTCATTTTTTCACCTTCTTTATAACTTCTATTTTGATTATAACATAAATATATTATTTATGAGATATTGTCGATAAAAGTACATAAAAATCTTTACCTTAAAACAAATAAATGATATAATAACTATACCTGGGCATTTTAAAATCGATCTCTCTTTGGCCAGCTATCAAAGAGAGTTTCTATAGATAAAATTAAGAAGCAACGAGGTGTTGTCTATGCATGGTGTACAAAAAAAGGAGATGTTTTTTTATAACCTATTTTGTGAGCAGATAGGTAAAATATTAGATGTGGGAGAATGCTTTTTTGAATGGATCTCCAATTATCAGATGGATGATATTAAAGAAAAAGCTGATGAGTTTGGCAGAATGGAAAACGAGTGTGACGATTTAGCTCACCGGGTACTGCGGGAAGTCCATAAGTCCTTTATTACCCCCTTTGACCGGGAAGATATCTATATGATGGTCAATAATATGGATAAAATTGTAGATGCCATGGAAAAAACCGCCAATAGTTTTTATGTCTATAATATCACCAGTATCAAACCTTACGCCTGCAAACAGGTGGAGATCAATTTAAGCTGTATCCGGGAACTAAAAGTTATGTTTGAGAACCTTAAGGACTTTAAAAAGTCTGATGTGGTGGTAAAGCAGATAATTGAAGTCAACCGTTTGGAAAACCAGGCTGACTATATCTATCGCGATGCTTTGAAGGAATTATTCCAAACAGAAACAAATCCAGTAGAAATCATAAAGTGGCAGAATATTTACGATCATCTGGAAAAATGCACAGATGTCTGTGAAGCTGTAGCCGATACCGTAGAAGGAGTGGTTATGAAGCATGCTTAGTCTTTTGCTTATCCTGGTTATCGTTATGGCTTTGGTTTTCGAGTTTATCAATGGCTTTCACGATACGGCCAATGCCATAGCTACTTCTGTCTATACCCGTGCCCTCACTGCCAGACAGGCGATTTTATTAGCGGCGGCCTTTAATTTTATCGGCGCTTTAGTCAGCGAAAAGGTAGCCATGACCATTACTCATGGTCTTGTTTCTGTGGAGTTGCAGCAGTATGTTATTTTAGCGGCTCTCTTAGGCGCTATAACCTGGAATCTTATTACTTGGTATTTAGGGATTCCCAGTTCCTCCTCGCACGCTTTGATTGGCAGTCTTTTAGGTGCCACCATCGTTCATACCATGAGCCTTGAATATGTAAAGTGGGATGGAGTTATGGAAAAGGTAGTGCTGCCTTTATTGACTTCACCTGTTATCGGTTTTGTTTTGGGCTTTACTTTAATGAAATTTCTTTTTGGCATGTTGAAGGATTGGCATCCTGCCAGGGCCAATAAGATATTTTCCAAGCTGCAGATTCTCTCTGCGGCCTTAGTAGCCTATTCCCACGGGAATAATGACGCTCAAAAAACCATGGGTATCATCACTTTAGCTCTTATTACCGGCGGGGTTTTAGCGCCGGAATCAGGGGTTCCTCTCTGGGTAAAGATCATTTGCGCTGTAATGATAGCTTTAGGTACCTCAGTTGGCGGCTGGCGTATCATGAGTACCATGGGTGGTAAAGTTACCCGTTTAGAGCCGCCCAGTGGTTTCGCGGCTCAGACCGCTTCGGCCTTAGTTATCGAGGGGGCTTCCTTTATTGGGGCGCCGGTCAGCACTACTCAGGTCATTACCACCTCTATTATGGGGGTTGGGTCTGCTAAGCGTTTTTCCTCGGTAAAGTGGGGGGTAGCTCAGAATATAGTTTTAGCCTGGGTTGTCACCCTGCCTATTACCATGTGTTTCGGCGGTATTTTTGAGTTTCTGCTGCAATTTATTTTTTAGATTGTTTGCTTAGAAAACCGGGATGTAAAGCCCGGTTTTTTATTTTTGCCTTTAAAAAGCAGGCACAAAAATATAGCGTTTTGCCGGGGCTTTTATCTTATGTATCCTATTTGTTTTCCGGCTTTGGCGGAAATAATTCTTATTTATTTACGCCAGCAGCACTGTCCTGGTTTTTAGGAGCAGTGGTTTTTTAGGCTGTGACCTTAGTAGCATATTTGTCCCTTTTCACATAGTATAAAAAGGGCCTCTAGTCCTATGATGAAAAAAAGGGAGGTAATACTTATGGGTATTACAAATTTTAATAAACAAGTAAATAAAACTGAAATAGATTGTGATGGTGAATTAAAAGTAACATTAGCTTTAAACGCGGCGCCGGATATTGTTACCAATCCCACCGATATCATGTTGGTATTGGATCGCTCCGGCAGTATGGAGGGGGATCCTTTATTCAATATGAAGTTAGGGGCTAATAAGTTTATTGATATTATTTATGAGGCCACTAACAGTGATCAGAATGGTAATATTGGCTCTGGCAGCCGTATTGGTGTTGTAAGTTTTTCCGGCAGTGCCGTGGTAAACTCGCCTCTGGCCACTTCTGTAGCAGATCTCAAGGAAGCGGTAAATTCCTTGACCGCTGGGGGTACCACTAATCACGCTGACGCTTTTACTAAGGCTATGGATTCCTTTGATCCTTCCTCACAGAACGCTAAGGTAATAGTGATGTTCACTGATGGTGAAACCACCTCCGGGCCGCCGCCTACTCCCGTGGCTGATCAGGCTAAAGCCCAGGGTATAATCATTTACTGTATTGGTCTTGTGGGTTCTGATGGTGTAGATGTAGACGCCCTTAACCGCTGGGCTTCAGATCCTGCGGCTTCTCATGTTTCCGTTACTCCTGACGCCAGTGAGTTAGAGGAACTTTTTGAGGAGTTAGCGGCTAACATTTCCAAACCAGGAGCTACCAATATAGTAATTGAGGAGAAGGTAAATTCTGATTTTGTCATTACGGCGTTGACTCCGCCGCTAATCGGCACGGCTGAGGAGATAGATGATACCGCTATCAAATGGAAGATCCCCCAGTTAGGAGTGACTGCCAATGAAGGGGCTGTACTGGAGTTTTATATTAAACATCGTGGCTGCAGCGGCGGTAAGAAGTTAGTTAATGAGTCCATTAGCTACGAGGATACAGAAGGCAATAAAGTTGTTTTCCCGGAACCCGCTGTTGAGGTAAACTGCGATGTCGTGGTAGAGCCTGAAGGCTGTCCTGTACCTCTGGATTTTGATATCCCTGGCTGTACTGATTATATGGTGGTAGAGGATGATGTTTATCTTTCCTCCCAGGGCCGTATAGTGAGCTGTGATATTACTGTCAAGAAGGTTTGCCCTAATAAGAGGGTGGCTTTAGCCGTTCTTCTGACAGAGACTGATAAAGGTGGTGAGGAGCGCCAGCGGGGGATGAAGACTGTTGCCATACCGGCTCATGATTTTCCCTGCTGCCGTGATGTTTTAGTGAAACATATAAAGTTCGTTCTGCCGGAGAGCTTAGCGCCTGGCTGGACTGAGGAGTCTGGTATGTGTACTATCAGAAACTTTAGGGTGCGTTGTCTGGCTAATTATATTGATTTTGACTGCCATGAGTGGGAAGATGGGGTTAATCCCTAAATTTCTAAGGTAAAAGAAAAAGACCGGGAAAAAATTTTCCGGTCTTTTTTGTTTTGCTGTATTTATTAATCATTTAAGATGATGTGATCCTCAATATCGAAAATATTGTCTGCCCAGTCCTGGTAAAAGCTGGGATCATAGTTTACCTTAACTTTTTCGCCAAAGGCAAAGCTGCCGCTTAAAGCCGGTATTTCTCCGATTAAGGTTTTCAGCAGGGTACTTTTACCGATGCCGTTAAAACCAGTAAAGACCCATTTTTCTCCCATAGCTATTTCTAAGGAGAGTTTTGGCATCAGCGAGTAGTAGTAGCCTACTTCC
>CAWVFN010000042.1:0-20817 GCA_963928475.1 Bacillota bacterium | reverse complement strand
TCGATTTCTTCTCTTAAACAACTAAAATCCGCCGCCAATAAGGATGGCGCTAAAACTGCCATTAATATTTACCTTCTCTTTCCTGTAATTCCTCTAAAAAAATGAGATAGCGCTGATATCTGCCAGAATCAATTATTCCACCTTTGACACAATCCTTCACCGCACATTCCCGTTCTTTATTATGGAGACAGGAGCGAAAAGGACAGTTTACAGATTTTAAAGCGATTTCCGGAAAATAAGCCGCTAAATTCTCTTTTTCTAAACCTTCAGGCAGATAAAGGGAGGAAAATCCTGGCGTATCAGCAATATACGTATTTCCGCCCAAAGACAATAGCTCAACCCTGCGGGTAGTATGTCTGCCCCGCTCGACTTTTTTACTTAACTCACCTGTAGCTAAAGATAAGTTTTTATCAAGACTGTTGAGAATACTACTTTTGCCGACACCAGAAGGACCCGCCATAACAATAATATGACCCTCTATTATCTCCCTCAATTCCTCTATCCCCTCACCTGTAACAGTAGAAACAGTCACCACTTTGCAGCCTGCTTTTATGTAAGGCGCAATGATGAGATCACGCTCCGCCGCCGTTACTAAGTCGCACTTATTAAAGGCTATTATCGGTGCTATATCCATATATGTCATATGAATAAGTATTCGATCCAGCAAAAGCAAATCTGGTTTGGGGTTTCTTAAAGCAAAGGTTATTATCCCTTGTTCTACATTGGCCACTGCCGGTCTAATTAAACTATTCTTTCTGGGCAGCAGCTTTTCGATAACTCCTTTAGGATAGCCTAGATCAGTAAAAATCACTTCATCGCCTGGTAAAAACTTTTCCTTACTCAAGCGAAAGCGGCCCCGTAAAGAGCAGGTCCAAACCTTGCCTTCAGACTCAACATAGTAAAAACCATTATAACCCTTTATCAACAATCCCTGCGCCATACTCATACCGCTCAGAAACTTTCCTGATCCACCAGGGAACCATTTTCATAGCAGTAAATAATGCCAGGGGGATAACATTTGATGGATACAGAAACACGCTGTCCTGGTTCACAGTTACTGCTGTAAACAGTGCGTTCACCTTGAGAATCCTGAACTACGATTTGAACAGGTACGCTGGACTCATAATTATCGTTTACAGTATAAGTATACGATGTTGTTTTAACATTATCTTCAGGGGATTCCTCCTCTGGTCCTTTACTTACCGTAAGATTTATAACTGTACCTTCTTCCACTGTTGTACCGGCTTTTATGCTCTGGTACATAACTTCTCCCTCTTCCACACTGGAGGAATATTTTTCAGTTACGGTACCTACCTCTAATTTTTTAGAGGTAATCTGAGTTTTAGCATCGCTGAGAGTTAAACCTAATACATCAGGGACTGTAACTTCTTTATCCTCTGGTCCACTGCTAACAACAATTGTAACTGTTGACCCCTTAGGTGCTTTACTGCCGCCCTGAGGATCCTGGCTTATCACTTCGCCTTCTTCCACGTCATCTGAAGCTTCTTCCTCTACCTCAACCTTGAAGTCAGCAGATGTCAGCATTTCTTTGGCGGCTTTCTCTGTTTTGCCAACTACCGAAGGAACATCAACACTATCTACACCAGAGCTTACCGTTAATTCTATAGTGCGTCCTGTCTTAATTCTCTGTCCCGCATCAATACTCTGGCTTATTACCTCATTAGCTTCTACCTCATCGCTTTCAGTATAAACTATTTCATATTTAATACCCAGTTCATCCAAAATTTCTTTAGCATCATCCACGTTCTTGCCTATCAACATAGGAACCTCTACTTCCTCACCTGTGTTGGAAAAAGCGTGATATGCCGCAAAAATACCAGCCGAAAGCAGTAAAATACCTAAAATCACCAGTAAAGCTATTTTTTTATTTCTTGATTTTCTTCTGCCCCTGGCAGTTCTTGACTCACCATGAGACGAAGAGGAATTTCTTCTTCTGCGGTTTTTGCGGTATTCCTCCTCAAAATCCACATCGTAGTCATCACTTGTATCATAGGAAACTTCGTTTTCACGACGGATAGATGAGCTATTCCTATCACGCTGGGGCAGAGCGCCGGCTATTACAGGTATGGCCTTAAGAGGGATACCATTTTCATCAGCAGCGTCTTTTATATCCCGCATCATACCTTTAGCTGTGGCATAACGCTCTTCGGGATTTACCGCCATAGCCTTATCAACTACCCTTGCAACCTCATAAGGTATATCCTCGTCAATGTCATCTACGGAATCAAAATTACCCTCAACATGCTGCAAGGCAATAGTTATCGGACTGTCTCCGTTAAAGGGCAGTTCCCCTGTTAACATCTCATAAAGAACAATGCCGGTAGAATATATATCAGCCCTGGCATCACCAGTACCCTTTTGAGCTATTTCAGGCGCAATATAATACACAGAACCAAATACACTGGAATCATAGGTCATAGTTGAATCAGAAAGATTGAGAGCCAGACCGAAATCCATGATCTTTACCTGGTTACCTGTGGTTATCATGATATTTTGAGGTTTAATATCCCGATGTATCACACCATAGGAGTGGGCATGGCTAAGTCCAGCCAGGATTTGATTGGTATAATCCAAAGATTCCTTAACGCTGAGGCTGCCCTTTCTCTTAATTACCTCTTTTAAAGTTTTACCCTCCACATATTCCATTATGAGATAGTGTTCGCCTTCCTCACTGCGGCCTACATCATAAACATTAACAATATTAGGATGGGAAGACAAAGCGGCTACCGCCTGAGCCTCCTTGCGGAAACGCATCACAAACTGTTGATTAGAAGAAAACTGTTCCTGCAAAATCTTAACTGTGACCAAGCGGTTTAAAACAGTGTCGTTGGCCTTATATACAACAGCCATACCGCCACTGCCTAATTTGGAGACTATTTCATAACGCCCCATAAATATCTTGCCGATCATTATTTCACCTCTATCAAGAATTTTTAATAAGTATCATCGTTATATTATCATTGCCCCCCCGTTCGAGAGCCAGGTTCAGCAATTTTTTTCCAGCCTTTTTTATATCCTTATGACTGTTGATCACATCCTCGATCTCCTGGGTTTTAACTAAGCCCACCAAACCGTCAGTACACATAAGTAAAATATCATCTGGTTTTAAATCATAGGATAGGAAATCTATATCAAAATCTTCACTAACACCTAAAACATTAGTAAGCATATTTTGGCCAGGATGAACCATGGCTTCTTCCTCGGTTATATGGCCGTCCCTAACTAACTCAGCGGCAACATTTTGATCCTCAGTAAGTCTTGAAATTTTTTTATCCCGTACCATATAGACACGGCTGTCACCCACATGGGCTATAAATATTTTCTTTTCCAATTCATTTACTGCCAAAGCAATAAAGGTGGTGCCCATGCCTTTAAGCTGTTTCTTGGTTCTGCCCAACTCATATATCTCATCATTGGCCAAAATTACAAGATCATTGAATACATTCTCAAAGTTATTTTTATTTACCGGTATATAGTGATCTCTAAAAACTTTCACAGCGGTAGCACTGGCTATTTCGCCGCCTGCATGGCCTCCCATACCATCGGCAATGAGAAATAGACCTTTATCAGCATCCGCGCAATAAAAGTCTTCATTTTCCTCTCTATGCAAGCCTATGTCTGTTAAGGAGCAAACTAACATATATACCTCGTTATTATATAAATTCACTTATTCTTAATAAAATATATAATATCATAACTTAAACTATTTGTCATCTTTTACCATAGCGGTTTCTAAGCATTTCTTTCTTAGCTGACCACAAGCACCGTCAATATCTTTACCCCTCGACTGCCGTACGGTAGTTTCTATACCAGCTTTTCTTAAAATAGCGGCAAATCGAGAGATGTGTTCATCAGGCGATGGCGAAAGACCAGTCTCAGCCACTGGATTGCCCTTTAAAAGGTTAACATTTACCAATTTCCCCTTTAATAAGTCAGCTAACTCTTCTCCCACACCTTTCCCGTCATTAACATCGTTAAAAAGTGCGTATTCTATAGTTACCCTCCTATTACTTTTAAGTATGTAATCATCTATCGCTGCCATTAGATCTTTAAGAGGATATTTCCTGTTTATTGGCATAAGTGAGTCACGCAACTCATCATTAGGCGCATGGAGAGAAACAGCTAAAGTGATTTGAGGGTTTACCGCAGCTAATTCCCTGATTTTTGGCACAATACCAGCTGTAGATATAGTCATGCGGCGCATACCAATATTCTTTCCTTCGTTAAAAATCATAGCAGCTTTCATTACAGCTTCAAAGTTTTTAAAAGGCTCGCCCATACCCATGAAAACAACATTAGTTACAGGTGCCAGACCTCTGCTCCGCAAATAATTATCAGCATACCATACCTGCTCTACTATTTCTCCTATCTTGAGATCTCTCTCCCAACCGCCTAAAGCGCTGGCGCAAAACTTACATCCCATGGCGCAGCCAGCCTGAGTACTGACACAGACAGTATTGCGATCCCTGGTTTTTTCCCGATCATAGCACATTAGAACTGTTTCTATATAAACACAGTCACCTTCATCGCTGGGGAATTTAAAGAGAAATTTTATAGTATCTTCTTTCTCACCAGCTATAACTTTAGCAATTTTTCCAGTACCTACTACAGCGTGTTCCTTTAACCAAAGCTTTAAAGTGCCAGGCAGATTAGTCATTCTGTCAAAATTCTTAACTCCTTTTTCCTGACACCATTGGAAAAGCTGTTTGCCGCGAAAACCAGGAAAACCACTATCCTTCATTAACCTGACCATATCCTCTTCCTGCAGGGATAAAAGATCGATCATTATTCCTCCTTAGCAAAAGCCGCGATAAAAAAACCATCAGTACCATGTTTATAGGGCAAAAGCTCAATATACCCATTTTCTAAACTTTTCCTATCCTCCGAGTCAAAACCTGGCAGTTCATCTATTAAACTGACACTTCTCATTTCAGGATAAGTACGCAAAATATAATCTCTATTATCCAAGTTTTCCCGGCGTGATAAGGTGCAGGTAGAATAAACCATACGTCCTCCTGGCTTAAGACAGGCCACAGCACTGTCTATCAAACCCCGTTCCAGCGCCGATAATTTTTCTATATCCTCGGATTGTTTTCTTAATAAAGCATCAGGACGCTGAGATAATACTCCTAAGCCGGAGCAGGGAGCGTCTAATAGTACCCGGTCAAAGGCACAAGGATGTTCACGGCCATAAAGAACACCGTCTTTCTCAATAGCCTTAATGGATTTAAGGCCCAGCCTTTTACTGTAATTCTCAATTAATTTAATCTTATGCTCATGTATATCACAGGCAGTGATCATGCTTTTGTCCCCAGACAATTCAGCGATATAGGTTGTTTTACCCCCAGGCGCCGCGCATAAATCCAAAATCATTTCAGAATTTTGCGGCGACAGAGCTAAAACGGCTAACTGGGAACCTACACCCTGTATAGAATAATAACCATCATTAAAGAGATTATTATCAATTATCTTGTCCCCTTCTTTAACCAAAAGACAGTCTGGAGCGTAAATACTCTCTTCTGTAATAATATTGATATCAGCTAAGGCAGCGCTAAGTGCCTGACGGCTATTCTTTAATGTATTGGCTCTAATAGATAACGGCAAATGCCGGCCTAAAGACTTTATTAGCTTAACAGCGTCATCATCGCCTCGCTCCTGCCGCCACATATCACCAATCCATCCAGGCAAGGAATGATGAAAGGAAGCCGCTGATATATCATCAGCAAAATCCGGCCAGGTTAAATTATCTAAATTCCTGACAAAATTACGAAGTAAACCATTAGCCAGACTGCGCCAGCCCTGATGGCCAATCTGACCGGCTAATTTTACGCTCTCATTAACCGCTGCCGGCGGCGGCGTCTGACAATATAGTATCTCGTAGATGGCGTTTCTCAATATCAATGCCAGCAGTTTATCCTTATCTTTAAGGGGTTTCTTCAAAAATCTACTAAGCTGAAAAGTCACTGGCTGCCATTTTTCCAGATTACCATAAACTAAATTAGTTGTAAATTTTTTATCACGCTGATCTAAATTTACTCTTCTTAACCCTCTATTAAGGGCAATATTGGCATATGCCCCCTGATATACAATATCAAACAAAATCCTAATAGCCACTTCTCTGGCTGTTACTGTTTTATTCATCTTCTCCCGTTAATCCCTGCGCAATAAGCCAGAAATCAAAATTAAACGTAATAACTGGGCTATAGCCATGATTACAGCAGCTACATAAGTTAAAGCAGCGGCAGACAAAACTTTTTTACTGCCCTGTATTTCATCGGCGGCTAAATAACCGCCTGTCTCAAGCTGGACTAAGGCTCGAGAAGAAGCATTAAACTCTACAGGCAAAGTTATAAGCTGAAATATTACGACAGCCACAAATAAAGCTATGCCTATTTGTATCAGCTGGGTTGAGGCCATAAAAATACCTACCAGCAAAATAATCCAAGAGCCATAACTGCTAAACTGAACTATGGGTACTAAAGCAGAACGTATACGCAAAGGTGAATAATCTTCTTCATGCTGAATGGCGTGGCCTACCTCATGTGCCGCTACGCCTAAGGCAGCTATAGAGCTTCTGCCATAGACAGTTTCAGAAAGACGCAATACCTTATTTTTAGGATCATAGTGATCTGTCAAATTGCCCTTCACTGGTTCTATCCGTACATCAAAAATATTATTACTGTGCAGTATCTTCTGAGCTACCTGAGCTCCAGTCAAGCCACTCCTGGCGTTAACCTCAGAATAACGGTGAAAAGTGCTGGAAACCTTCATCTGAGCCCAGGCTGATAAAATAATCGCCGGTATCAAAATGATTATAGTTGGGTCAAATAAAAACATAAATATAAACTCAACTCCTTAACTCTTGTTTTACTCATCTTTATTAGTCTTAAATATTAGTGTTTCTCTATCATGAAGGCCGCGATACCAGTCTAAGGCCTTCATTTCTTTTTTCCCGGCTGGTTTTACGGCAGTCAGCCACAGCCAGCCGCCAGCAGCGGCAACTCGCACGCCTTTATTCTTTTCCGCTTCAAGTATCGTCCCGGGAGCATAATCATGTTCCTGATGCTCCCTGCGTGTTTCTATCAATTTTATAGGTTCACCGCGCAAATAGGTATATGCTCCCGGTTCCGGCGCTATGCTGCGTATGTGATTATAGATGCTGTCTATATCTTCACGCCAGTTTATTCTCTCATCTTCACGGCAAAGCAAGCGGCAGTAAGTGGCTTTAGTCTTACTTTGACGATATCTGGGAGCTACGCCTTTGGCTATAAGGTCAAGAGCCTCTATTATAAGTTTGCCGCCAGCCTCACCCATTTTATCCCTTAAAGTAAAATAATTATCTTCTTCTTCTATATTTACGGATTTTTTTAGACATATATCACCGGTATCCATGCCCTCATCCATATACATTATAGTAACGCCGGTAGTCTTTTCACCTTTGCGTATCGCTGTATTAATAGGCGAGGCTCCTCTATACAGCGGCAGAAGTGAGCCGTGAATATTTAAGGCTCCATAGGGTGTAAGAGATAAAAGATCCCAGCGCAGTAATTTTCCATAGGCGGAAACTACAATCACGTCAGCGTCCAAGGCCGCTAATTCCTGTAAAAATTCAGGATCATTTGGATTTTGGGGTGTATATACCGGTAATCCCAGTTCCAAGCTACGTTTTTTTACTACTGTAGGTTCAGGACGTTTTTTACGTCCTTTTATTTTATCTTCCCTTGTAACTACCGCTACTATTTCATGATCGCTGTTATTTATAGTCTCCAGACCGTAAAGAGCGAATTCGGGACTGCCCATATAAATAATTTTCATTTTTTCACTTCTTTTTCTTTACTTTATCAGTAAATAGAACTCCTTCTAAATGGTCTATCTCATGCTGGAGAGCTCGTGCCGCCAAGTCCTTGGCTGTAATTATCACTTCGTCACCATTACGGTTCAAGGCCTTAACCTTGACTGATTTATACCTCTCTACCGGAGCATAGTAACCGGGAATACTTAGGCAGCCCTCATCATCGATCTGTTTGCCCCTGCCGCTCAATAAAACCGGGTTTACTAATTCCCATAAACCTTCACCAGCATCTACTACAATCACACGTTTTAAAATACCAACTTGAGGAGCGGCAAGGCCCACGCCTTCATAGTGATACATTGTATCAGCCATATCGTCAATAAGCTGACGAATCACATCATCTACCTCATTGACAGCTTTGCTTTTCCGGCGCAGAACATCGCTTTCGCCTGCCTTTTCAATTTCATAAATAGCCATTACACACCTCTCATTAAACTATATGAACAGGATTAACTTCCACCTGTACCTTAATATTCTTATCTAATACTTTATCTTTTATTAACTTTTCACAAGCTGCCTGGTATATATCACGCAAATCAGCTAAGCTTTCTCCCATAAGCGTAAGATACCATCTTTCTTCATCCTTTTGATACCGATAAACCGCTGGAACCGGTCCTAATATCTCCACAGACGTCATAAGAGAATCTGTAAAACCTTCCCTTAAATTCTCAATGTCAGCGGCAAATAAATAGCCTTTAGGCGCTGTAAAAATCACCCTTAAAGTTTGAGAAAAGGGAGGATAGCCATGGATCTTTCTTTTTTCTAATTCCCAGCTGAAAAAAGAGGTGTAATCTTGTTCCGCTCCATAGCGTAAAACTTTTTCCTCCGGTCTATATGTCTGAAGTATTACTTTGCCAGGTATATTTCCCCTCCCGCACCGGCCGGAAATTTGGGTAATACTTTGAAAAGTCTTTTCAGCCGCCCTAAAATCAGGTAAATTAAGAGTAAGATCCGCCGCGATAATACCAGTTAATGTTACACCTGGAAAGTCCCAGCCTTTAGCTATCATGCTGGTGCCTATAAGTATATCCGTTTCACCGCTCAGCATCCGCCAGTAAATTTTATCAAAATTATCTTTCAGTTTAGTGGAATCAGAATCAAGGCGATCAATCCTGGCTTGGGGAAAATATTTTCGTACTACCTTTTCTAAACCCTCTGTTCCTAAACCAAAATATCGTATTCGGCTGCCGTGACATTGAGGACAAGTATTTTCAGGACTTATTTTATAACCGCAGCGATTACAGCATAGTAACCTTTTGCTCTCATAATATACCAATGACACACCACAATCAGGACATTGATAAACAAAACCGCAGTCACGACAGGAGACAAAAGTTCGGCTGCCTAATCTATTTAAAAACAGAATGGTCTGATTCTTTTCCTCAAGATTCGCTGCGATACTTTTAATCAGGGGTCTGCTCAGAACTTCCTTCCATCCTTCAGCCAGCTCAGCTCTCATATCCACAGTTATCACCTGGGGAAGAGGACGAGAATCTATTCTCTGACTTAAGGTAAAAAGACGGTACTCACCTTTTTGAGCCTGCCAGTAGGATTCCAATGATGGAGTGGCACTGCCCATGAGAAAAATAGCATTACTAAGCTTACAACGCTTTATCGCCACCTCACGTGTATGAAACTTAGGAGTGTTTTCCTGTTCATAGCTGTTCTCCTGTTCCTCATCCATAATAATAAGCCCCAGCTGTTCAGTAGGAGCGAAAACAGCTGAACGAGCTCCCAGCACTATTTTTGCCCGTCCTTCACGGATGGCATACCAAGCATCACGGCGCTCACCTGAGCTTAAACGGCTATGCATTAGAACAACTTCTCCAGGAAAGCGACTCTCAAAGATCTCAATAAATTGAGGTGTTAATGCTATTTCAGGCATCAAGACTATTGTCTGCTGACCTCTATTGTACATATACTCGGCAAGATTAAGGTACACCTCCGTTTTCCCGGAACCTGTAACTCCATGCAATAATATAGGCCGCTTATCCTTGCCGCAAGTTGACAAAATGGACTCCACTACCCGGTTCTGCTCAAGTGTCAATTTGTGCCTTGCCGGTAAAGATTGCTGTGGTTTAGCATAGGATCGACGTTCAATAGGCCGTTTTTCCTTGATGATAAAAGACTTTTCTAACAAAGCCTTGAGTACGGAAGATGAATAACCAAGATCTTCCCTAGCGGTTTTTTCCTTTACTTCACCTTCTGCTAATACATATTCATAAAGTTCCCGCTGTTTCTTACCTCTTAATAATCCCGGCTCCAAACTCTTGTTAACTTTAAGCCATATTTCCAGTTTGGGTTTTTGTATCTTGCCAAAAATATCTATCCCCGCCGGTATCATGGCGCGAAAAACAGAAATTGTCGTATTTAAATAATAATCAGCTATATAAGAGCCAAGTTCCAATAAGTCCTGGGGAAAAATAAAATCCTCATTAATAATATTATCTATATACTTAGTATTGTATTCTCCGGAATCATTTCTCAAAGCGGTTACCACAGCCTTAACCGTACTATGGCCAAAAGGGGCGGAAACCACCGTTCCCACCTTGACTCTGCCTATCAATTCAGGGGGAATTTCATAAATAAATGTATGGTCAAGAGGCGCTATTTTTTTATTTATATATACTTCCGCGAAGTTCAAAATCAATCCTCCTAACCTCATATTTTACCTTTATTTTCACATCTATGCAACAGTAAAATTAAACCTTGCATAAAAATATGCAAGGTTAACACTAAAAATTTAAATATCAGCCATAATCACATGACCCGCAGCAAGACTTTTAGCTACGTCAATAATCCTTTGGTTCCCAGAGCCTCTGAACTTTAAAGAAAGGGAACGCTCCTTTTCGATATAGGGACCATCCACCAATATATCAATATTGTTTAAAAGCTTTTTGATATCACCATCATCTTTTATAAGCTCTTCCCAAGTATAACCTGTATAACACCAGACATTAAGTCCAGCCTCACGAGCGGCTTTTGCTAATTCTAACAAAGGTTTTGGCTGGCACATCGGTTCTCCACCGCTGAAGGTTATGCCATCCAGTAAAGGATTAGACTCTATTTTTTGCCAGATCTCAGCGGTGTCCATCTCTTTGCCGCCTTGAAAATCATGGCTTTGAGGATTGTGACATCCTACACAAAAATGAGGACATCCCTGAACGTATATACCATAGCGCAAACCAAGACCGTCTACTATAGAGTCATTAATCAAACCGGCGATTCTAATTTTCATGCCGTCCTCACTTCCTGACCTATCAATTAATATTTCACTGCTTTATCCTGGGAATACGTTCTGTAATAATGTTTTTCTCTCCCCGTCCGCATTTTGGACAGATATCGCCGATTATACCGTTAAAGCCACAAACAGGATCACGGTCCACAGGATGATTTATAGAACCATAGCCAACACCCGCTTCCTTCATGGCACGAATAATCTTCTCAAAAGCAGCTAGGTTTTGACTAACATCTCCCTCCATCTCCACATAGGTAATATGACCGGCGTTAGTCAAGCTGTGATAAGGCGCTTCTAAACGGATTTTATCAAAGGCGGAAATAGGAAAATAAACTGGAACATGGAAACTGTTAGTATAATATTCCCGATCCGTTACACCCTCTATTACGCCGTAACGTTCCTTATCCAGCCGCACAAACCTTCCGGATAAACCTTCAGCAGGCGTAGCTAAAAGAGTATAATTTAAGCCCTTTTCCTCTGTAAGGCGGTCTAAATAATTCCGCATAAAGCCAATTATCTCCAAACCGAGATTTTGCGCCTTTTCACTCTCACCATGATGATAACCGCACAAACATTTTAAAGTCTCAGCTAAGCCTATAAAGCCTACAGACAAGGTACCATGTTTCAAAACATCGCCAACCTCATCATCCCAGTCCAATTTATCGCTGTCCAGCCATACTCCCTGACCCATAAGAAAGGGATAGTTGTTGACTTTTTTCCGGCATTGTATGGCAAAACGCTCATTAAGCTGGCCAACTACTAATTCTAACTTGCGTTCCAGTTCGTCAAAGAAAAAGGTCAAGTCCCCTTTGGAACGAATAGCTATACGCGGTAAATTAATAGAAGTAAAAGAGAGATTTCCCCGGCTAGTCGATATTTCCTTAGTCCTGTCATACACATTGCCTATCACTCTGGTACGGCATCCCATATAGGCTATTTCCGTTTCAGGATGGCCTTCCTTATAGTAAGGAATATTAAAAGGAGCGTCCTGGAAAGAAAAATTAGGAAATAATCTCTTAGCACTTACCTTGCAAGCAAGCTGGAAAAGATCATAATTCGGATCCCCAGGATTATAGTTTTTTCCCTCTTTAATTCGGAAAATCTGAATAGGGAAAATAGGTGTTTCACCACGGCCTAATCCCGCTTCCGTGGCTAACAACAGATTTTTTATGAGCAAATGCCCTTCAGGACTAGTATCTGTTCCATAATTAATCGAAGAAAAAGGAGTTTGTGCCCCGGCTCTTGAGTGCATAGTATTAAGATTATGGATAAAGGCCTCCATGGCCTGGTAAGTCATGCGCTCTGTCTCCGCTACAGACTTGTCCTGGGCAAAATCAAGTATGGGATCAATAAGCGCCTGGTCTATGCCTTGCTGTAAAAGGAATTCGACATATTTGTCCCGCACTGCACCTCCAGCCAAACGGGGTGAGCCGCAATTCTTAAGGGCATCTTCAGCCATGACGGCGCTGTTCTCCACTTTAGCTAAAAGGAAAAGAGCATTATCTAAATTACATTTAAACCGCTTGACAAAGGTTTTATGAACCCCCGGCGCCATGGCGTAGTCAAAATTAGCTACACTCTGGCCACCATGCTGATCATTCTGATTACTTTGTATAGCAATACAGGCTAAAGCCGCATAACTGGTAATATTGTTGGGTTCCCGTAAAACACCGTGACCAGTGGAAAATCCGCCTTGGAAAAGTTTCTGCAAATCTATTTGACAGCAAGTCGTAGTCAAAGTGTAAAAATCTAAATCGTGGATATGTATATCACCTTCCCTATGAGCCGCCGCATATTTTTTATCTAAAACAAACATCTCATAGAACTGCTTTGAACCTTCAGAACCATACTTAAGCATAGTGCCCATAGCGGTATCACCATCGATATTAGCGTTTTCACGCTTTATATCGGAATCCTTAGCGGATTTAAAGGTAATATCCTGATAAATCCGCATTAAATTAGTATTCATTTCCCTGGCTCTGCTGCGCTCAGCGCGATAAAGAATATAGGCTTTAGCCGTCCGCACAAATCCATTAGTCATCAATACTCTTTCCACAATATCCTGGATGTGCTCTACAGTTGGGGCTCCGCTTCCTTCCTCATCTAAAATGGCCACTACTTCCTTAGTTAACTCAGCGGCGGTTTCCTCTCTCTTATTGCTGCCAGAAGCAATAAAAGCCTTTACCATAGCCTGAGTAATCTTATCATCATCAAAGGCCACTTCCCGGAAATCTCTTTTAATAATAGTTTTAGGCATTCTTTCCTCCCAATCACCAAAAGGAGACTTTTTATCTCTTCCCGTCTCTTTTGGATATACTAAAACCTTAAATCTTTAAATATTGTAAACGATATGAGATTTTTTGTAAAGAAAGCTGATTTTTTCCCACCTGCGCTTTTTCAAAAACAATACAATATTCACAAAATTTTACAAAAAAAGCGTTGCTCTTAATTCCCTTCCCCATTCTAAAAAAGCAATTTAGAGCAACGACTTATTTAATCTTACTTTATTAATCATGATGATGGTGATGGCCGTGATGATGGCCGCAACTACAGCCGCAGCTATGTTCATGACCGCTTTTCTTATCTCTCTTTTTTAGGGCTACATATTCTCCCTCATCGTTTTCAACTAAAACCGATTCTAATGTAGCCCGCATATTTTTTTTAACCGCATCCAAATATTCCTGACGCAGAGCATGTCTTTCCTCTGCCTCCTCAGGTGTTAAATCTCTCGCCTTAGCTATGGCGGCAAGTTCATTTATTCTGGCTATTTTTTCTTTATCCATTATATTTCCTCCTGCTATACTGTGACTTAGTAAAGCCTATAAAGGCAAAGAGCCCCAATACCAATAAGTTAACTACTACTATACTGGCGCCTGCCGGCAATGATAAAGCAAAGGATACCACAATTCCCCAGAAAAAGCAAAATATAGAGATCACTGCTGATGAAATGATAACTGTTTTAAAACCATGAAAAATACGCATTGACGATAAAGCCGGAAAAATAATAAGACTGGATATCAGCATAGTACCCATTATACGCATGCCTACTACTATGGTACAGGCTGTCAATAATGCTATAAGCATATTATATACTCCCGATTTTGTGCCGGTAGCGGCGGCAAAATTCTCATCAAAGGTTACGGCAAATATTCTGTTATAAAAAACTATAAACAAAACAAAAACTATACCAGAAAGAACGACACTTAAAACTACATCACTATCGCTCATCGATAAAATACTACCGAACATATAGCTATAGATGTCAACATTTAAACCGCTGGTCAAAGAAGTAACAATAACACCTATGGCTATGGCGCTGCTGGAAATTAAGGCAATGGCCGCATCCCCTTTGATCTTACTGTTCTCACTGATCCGCAATAATAGTACCGCTGCGATCATGACAACAGGAATAGAAATAGTTAACGGCGCCATATTGAGAGGCAAAGCTACAGATAAAGCGCCAAATCCTACATGGGCTAAACCATCACCTATCATTGAATAGCGCTTTAACACCAAGGTAACACCTAATAAGGCAGCACAAACTGATACCAGAGAACCAACTATAAGGGCTCTAACTAAAAATGAATAAGAAAAAATATCCTGTAATAACATTAGCATTGGCAGTTTCCCCCTAAAAATATACGACATATTTTAGAGTGAGTGTATTTTTCAGTCTCTCCAAAAAACAATACCTCTCTGTCTAAATGCAATATTTTATTACTATAGCGCAAAGCCCCATCCATGTCATGAGTAACCATAATCACAGCTATGCCCTCATCCCTGTTAATGTTTTTTATAATCTCATAAAAATCACTGGTAATAACTGGATCAAGACCTGTAACCGGCTCATCTAAAAGAAGCAGCTTACGAGTAGCGCAAAGAGCACGAGCTAAAAGAACACGCTGCTGCTGACCGCCGGACAAATCTCTGTAACTTTTTTGCTTAAGATGAGATATACCCAAAAGCTCCATATTATCCAAAGTTAACCGCTTCTCCCGCTGAGAATAAAAAGGAAAGAACCCTCTTCTATTAAGAGTGCCGGAAAGACATACTTCCCAGACAGTTGCGGGAAAGTCTTTCTGTACCGGGGTCTGTTGAGGCAGATAGCCTATTTCCGAGGCTTTTAAGCCTTCGCCGTATCTTATCGCTCCTTCCTTTACAGGTAAAAGACCTAATATTGACTTTAAAAGGGTACTCTTACCGGAGCCATTGGCTCCCAGTACAGATAAAAAATCCCCCTTATCCACCTGGAAGCTTACATTACTTAAGGCCAGAGTATTCTCGTAACTCATGGTCAAATTATTGCACTGCAAATACATTAGTTTAACCCCTTTTTAAGATTAACAGCGTTTTGCTCCATTAAGGATAAGTAACTTACACCAGCCTCTATTTCCGCGTCAGTTACATTATGGCAGGAATGGAACAATAACATTTCTACTCCTGTGGAATCGGCAATACTTTGGGCAACAGTAGGATTCCTCAGCTCCTCATAATATATTATGGGTATATCTTCCTCTTCTATCTCATCAATAAGCTCCGCCACCTTTTTAGCGCTGGCTTCACCATGCTCAGAACAGGAATCAATAGCAGCATCGTATTCTAAGCCATAGTGATCACAAAAATATGTAAAAGCGAACATGCCGCCAAAGATCAACTTATCCCGTTTGCCATTTACCACAATATCCTGGATTTCATTATCTAAAGCCCGCAATTCTTCTTTATAGGCTTCAGCGTTACTTTCATAATAATCAGAATTTTCCGGATCTTTTGCGGCAAACGCCGCGGCTATATTATCTACCATAATCATGGCTCTGGTCGGATCTGTCCAGATATGGGGATCAGCCGTATATTCATCAGCTTCAACCTCGCCTTCATGGTCGTGACCTCCAGTTTCCAATAGCGGAACCTTTTGGCAGACATCTACCACAGAGATTTCCTCCGAGGATATGCCGTCAATAATCGTAGCAGCCCAGGGTTCCATATTATCACCAGTATAAATAAAAAAATCAGCGTCATTGATGGCTATTACATCACTGGGAGTTGGTTCATAGGAATGGCTTTCTACGCCATTGGGCAAAAGTTTTATTACCTCTACCTTCTCTCCTCCTACTATCCTAGCAAAGTCATACTGAGGGAATAGTGTGGCAACAGCTGTTAATTTTTCTGTATCAGCCTCATTCCCGCTGTCAGAAATAGCATCACCGCCTTTATCACACGCCGTCATTGACAAAGAAAATAATATAATCAACATAACTGATATTACCCGTCTCATTTCAGATCCTCCTTGCCACAATCGGCGCATTTGCCATAGAAAACCGTTTTGGAACTATCTATTATAAAACCAAAGTCATCTTCTATTTCCGCTTTCGCCTTTTCCAGAAGTTCACTCTTAACATGAAAAAGCTTGCCGCAATTATTACATTTAAGGTGAAAATGCTCACAACAAGAGGGTGACTCTCCATAATATTGATAGCAGGCCGGCTGGCCCTTCTCTACCAAAAATTTGCGTACCAGACCTTGGCGCACTAAGAGATTTAAATAACGATAAATAGTGGAGACACCTATAGCAGTGTCTCCTTCGCGCAGTGATTCATAAATATCATCAGCCGTCATATGTCTATCCTTATTTTTTTCCAACAAAATGCGAATACGTTCCCGCTGTTTAGTATTATAACGATTAACTTCCGTCATAAAAACACCCCAAATATGAAAATGAATTTCATATTCATTTTACTATCTTTGTTAAGCACTGTCAATATGAAAATGGCTTTCATTTTCATAAAAATATCCGAATGATCAAAACTGCATAAATACAGCGTTAATAATCATTCGGATAGAAATATTATATTTTTAAACTCCAAGTAATATTTTCCTGTGACTGAGTAATACCCTCACCGGTATTGGGATGAACCGCGGAGTGAGAAAAATCAGCAATAAAAACAGAAAGCAAGACTAAACAAAGAGCTATCTGCGTTCTTTTATTTATTTTTTCTATAAAGTTGTTTAATAATGGCGCTAATACGTATATTATTAAACAGCCGCCTATACCAAAAAAGACTGTTCCCTCCAGACATATCCTTCCATTAAGATTTAACAGGTAACCACTATAATCCCACCATTTTACTTGATATATCTGCTCCATAAAATAACTGGTAAAATACTCAATTACAGCACATATGACCATAATTAGGAAAAAAGTGAGTACTGGACGGTTCCTGACCTTCTTTAATAAAATCAGCATTAATACACCGCCGGTACCATATATGGGCAAGTATGGTCCGATGAGAAAGCCACGATTCACAAAGTGACCTTCTTTAAATAAGTGCAGCCCTACTTCCCACCCCCAACCAAGGAAAGAAAAAATAAAAAATAAGATTATAAGCGTTTTTACTGTATAAGTCTTATTATAATCTATTGTAAAAATTTTGGCCGGCTTTGGTTCTGGAATTATATAAAGCTCAATAGGGTATTGTAACGCCCCAGGGCTTCTAAGTGATTCTCCAATCTGAGGAGGAGATTCTAGATATTTATCTTTAAAATTTTCATAATACTTAATCTTACTGTCAATAGCCTCTTTACGAAGGGACATATACAATTCAGCATTGACAGCGGCAACATAACCATTTAAGAAAAATAAACCAGCCAATCCAAAAGTAAATATTTCTAAAACGTACCAATACCAAAAGGATAAATCAAGAATAAAGGTTCGCCATTTGTTACCCTGCATCATTTGGCGAGATAAAGCAAAAGCTTCCTTACGTGGAGTAAGGGGGTTTTCCGCCAGAATATAGGGAACCATATGATAGGAATATAGTTTAATAAAACCACCAATTATAGTAATAAACCATAGACCAAGATACACACTGCGGCAAAACATTATTTTCGCCGGATTCCATATCTTGCGCAGCTTATAAAGAAATAATATCCTGTTGATACTGGTTTTAGGATATAACCTATTTTCCAGAAAAAAACGGCACTCACATACTTTAAAAATATTAGCTACAAAGATCAAAAACAAAATACTTAGTATAGCGCCAATTAAAATTACTATACCAGCACCTATTTTATCAGAGAAAAAAATCTGATTAACAGAATTTAAAAGACCAAATAAAAAAGAACGTGACTGATAGGAATTATTAAATAAAGTACCCAAAACTCCCTTTGTTGCCTGGGGAGCCTGCTCTAAAAGAATATTTGTTGTACCATCAGAAGTGGCATAAAGAAAATCATTCACTATTTCTGTGTTATGAATAACCTCTTCATCCACAACATGGTCAGTTTTCAGTTCCTCACTTTCATCATACTGATAAATAATCGATGTAGATAAACTATATTTACCTACAACTATAGCCATGATAAAACATATAGCTATAATACACCAGTAGTTTTTCCTAAAGGCTTTGCGGGCATTTCTTTTTATCTCTTTTCTTGTCCACATGATAACTCCTAAAAAACATCTCTGTTTTTTAAACAATATATAATTGAAATAAAAAATGCTGTATAGGACTACTAAGCCATATACAGCATTTTTTGGTGCGGTAGATGGGACTTGAACCCATACGGTCGCCCACACGCCCCTCAAACGTGCCTGTCTGCCTATTCCAGCACTACCGCAAGAAACTGATTAACAACATAACCAGCAGAATGTATTATAGCAAATTAAATTAAATAAATCAAGAGTAAAATATGAATTATCTATATATTTCCCTATATTTTTCTAAATTTCTTGAAACAGTCTCTACGTAATGACCTGTCTCGGCAAAGGGTATACTGTCCGCGTCGTTTAAAGTGCCGTCCCATATGCCTTCCTTTAACCAATAATTTACATTACCATCACCGCCATTATAAGCGGCTATAACCTTAGTCGTATTTCCTTCATACTCCTTAGTAAGATAAGAAAGGAACCAAATCGCTATATGTAAATTATAAGATTCATCTTTTAGTTTGGCCTCATCATAATCTAAACCGATTTTAGAGGCGGCCCAACTGGCTGTATCAGGCATTACCTGCATTAAACCTACTGCGCCTTTAGAAGATATGGCATCAGGATTAAAACCGCTTTCCTGCTTCATAACAGCATAAACTAAATTTGTTTCAACATCATATTTATCACAATAATAACTAACAAGATATAGATCAGGCCTGGGATAGGTTTTTTCATCATTATTATAAAAAAACACAGCGCCTAAAACCAATATTAAAATTATGAAAAACAGGGCAATAAAAGTAACCCCACCACTGCGCCTCTTATATTTCTTATATTTAAGGGGTTTTTTACCTCTATTCATACAAATAGTTTTTCCTTTTTTGATATTCCTCTTCAACTTGTTTTTCCGTATCCGTAAAGCTCCCCGAGTTATCTATGATAAAATCAGCGTATTTTTCTTTCTTGGCATAAGACCATTGACTATCGATTATACTCCTGGCGTTATCTTCATTTATACCGTCCCTATTCATTAATCTGGCCAGTTGTTGATCTTCCCCAGCCTTTATTAACCAAATCTCATCGCACATATTATCGTATTTAGCCTCTAATAAAAGAGGAGCAACTATAAATATTATTCTGCTTTCTGATTTGCGCAGCAAAAGGCCGATCCGCCGCCGTATAGCCGGATGTGTTAAAGAATTTAGCTTTTTCACCCTTTCCGGCGACTGGAAAACATAATCGCGCAAAAGCTTTCTATTCAAAGAGCCATCTGCCGCGATAAACTCATTGCCTAAACTTTCACCTATTTTAGTTAAAACTTTACTGCCTGGCTCCACTATTTCTCTGGCAATTATATCAGCGTCAATTATCTCCGCTCCTAAAGAATGCAGAAATTCAGAGACCATGGTTTTGCCACAGGCAATTCCGCCAGTAAGCCCCACCACCAAACGTCTATTAGCATAGGGCTGACAGTGAGGACAAAAAGAGGTACCGCGTCCGCCGCATTTGGTTTTCTGAATGATGGAACCGCAGTTAAAACAGGCTTCACCGCCACGCTGAAAGACTTTTAAATACTCCTGAAAACCACCTTTAGAACCGTAACCATCTCTATAATCACTAAAGGTAGTGCCTCTTTTTTCTATTGATAACGACAAAATCTCCTTTGTCGCCTTTACTAATTTACCAGCCTCTGCCTCGGTGAGATCAACCCCTGGCCTTAACGGATTTATCCCAGCGGCAAAGGTAATCTCATCAGCATATATATTGCCTATGCCAGCCACTGTACTTTGATCCAATAATATACTTTTTACAGGGCTTTTCTTATCTTTTAAAAGATTCCATAAATAAGCAGAACTAAAGTCATCACTTAGCGGCTCAGGACCAAGATTTTCTAAACCTGATCCTAATGAATAAATATCATCACCGATCCAAAAACCACCAAAGCGCCGCACATCACGATAATAAATACCGCCTTGGGTAAAATGAAGCACTACATGACAATGATTTACCTCTGGACAAGTATCGGGAAAATAAACACACTGTCCAGTCATACGCAAATGCATAATCATGGCTTTACCCCTGGAGAGGCGGAATATAATATATTTTCCCCGGCGTTCCAAATTATCTATCGTCTCTCCCTGAAGATAACTGATAAAATCCGCAGCCGACGCGTTCTTCAAAACACCTTCATGATTTACTGTTACTTTCTCTATTTTAACACCTGCCACCTGGGCTAATAAACTATTTTTTACAGTCTCAACTTCCGGTAATTCTGGCATT
>CAWVFN010000041.1:0-26465 GCA_963928475.1 Bacillota bacterium | reverse complement strand
ACCCCAAAGGTTATATATCTCTTAATCTTAATTACATTGTAAAGGCGGTTTATCTTAAAGTCCAACAGTAAATATTAATGTAATCATAAAAATAGCTGAATTATACTAATATGAACGAAAAAGAGCAGTAATTTTTAAAAGTCTATACAAAAATTTTGTCAAAGACCAGTTTAAAGCATTAATTTTCCTTCCTTTTCAAAATCCTCCAAAATCCTTAAAAATACCTGCAAAGACGGATTGGGATTATCTGAGAGATACGCTATTGAATGATAAACATTGACATCAATATCATTTTTTATATCAATAAACCGTAAGTTCTCGTTCTGACTATGTTTGGCGCTAGCTGGCAGGAAAGTAACACCTAAACCAACTTCCACCATTAATAACAGAGAATCTATATCTGTGGGGAATTTGACAACATTGGGTCTAAACCCCATCCCAGCGCAGAGATTCTCTAATCTCATTCGTATTTGCGGATATTCTTTATTTTCCACAAAAATAAAACGTTCGTTAGCAAAAGATGAAACGTCCACTGATTCCTCAGACGCCAGAGGATGCTCATCATTGACCACCAGGCATATCTTGTGCATAGGATATTTCTTTACCGCTATACCAGGAATATCCATTAGCTCATTGGGATAAGTAACGATTACATCCAACTTATCATCTCGAAGAGCCTCACACAAACGGGCACTGTTATCCCTCTTCAGAATAATTTCCACCCGTGGATTCCGGCTATGGAAAATTTTCAGTAATTTCGGTAAATATCTCTTCTCTGTATATGATAGGAAACCAATACGTAAATGACCCGTATAATCCATTGAGGCCACAGAACCCCAGAAAACCGCATGGTCGTATTTCTGTAATAAATTATTGGCCTCTTCTAAAAACACTTTACCGCCAGCCGTTAATTCCACACGGCGGTTATTGCGATAAAAAAGCTTAAAGCCCAGCTCTTCCTCCATTTTAGAAATATGCTGACTCATAGCTGTCTGAGAGATAAAGCATTCCTGCGCCGCCTTGGTAAAATTCATATGCTTCGCGACACTAACAAAGTACTTCAGACATTTAATATCCATAAGTATCTCACCATTTCTTCCTTTTCAATAGGAACTAACCTCAAACTATAGTAATTCTATTTCTCAATAATTCCCAACTCATAATTGTTTTTCCCAATCACACCCCCCTATTTCAATGTTATAAATTTAAGAAAAGTACTAAAATTTTGTCAATCGTGATAACGATATCCAATAGCACCACTCATAATCATAATTTGAGTAAAAGATTTTAGACTTTTTAATATATGATCAATTATCAAAGAATTAATACGATAGCCTATAACAGGCATTTTATTATATGACGCCAAATTGCTATCTGTTTTTACAAGGAAATAACGACAAAATAGGACAAAATATTATATATTACGTAATTATAAAATATAAAGAATACAGAGAATAGAAAATATTTGCCGCAAAAGCAATAAAATAACAAAATATTAAGCAAAGATAAAATCCCTGCTTAAAGCAGAGATTTTAAGTAAGATCAAAAAGTTCCCTGTTTCGTAAAAAAGTTTGACCTGGAAACCTCTGATTTATTATAACACAATCAATTTTATAATTCTATAGGTAATTTATTCTTGCATTCAATCCTTGAGCAGGAGAGAAAAAGGGGCAAGACATCTAGGCAGAATACCCTTCATATAACTTATCGCTATGCCGTAATTAGTTATGGGTATACCAGCATCGGCAGCGCAGCCAATCCTAAACTGTACCTCCCTGCGGTTTAGGGTGCAAGCACCACAGTGAATTATCAAACGGTAAGGAGACAGATCTAAAGGGAAATCTACACCGCTGGTAAAATCAAACTCCAATTTTTTGCCAGTATAAGCTTTCAGTAAATTTGGCAGTTTGACCGTACCAATATCCTCACACTGACGATGATGAGTACAGCCCTCAGCCATCAGTATGCGGTCGCCCTCCTCTAAACTGTCTATTGCCTCAGCTCCTTCCGCCATACTGAAAAGCTGGCCCTTGTGACGGGCAAAAAGCAGAGAAAAAGATGTCAGCGGTATTTCCGGCGATACTATTTCAGCAACTTCCCCAAATACCTGACTATCAGTTACTACCAAACGTGGTTTTTGAGATAAGGACTTTAAGCCCTGAGCCAACGTATTATCTTTCAAAACCAAGGCCATAGCGTCATTATCTAAAATTTCCCTTATTGTCTGCTGCTGAGGCAGGATAAGGCGGCCCTTAGGCGCCGCCTTATCAACTGGTACTACCAAGACTACTAAAGCGCCGGGGACAAGTAAATCCCCGATTATGGGAAAAGCGTCCTTTTCTTCCACGTACTTGGCAGCAATCAGCTCTTTAAGCGAATTAATATTAAAATTATCCGCGGCACTGACATAAATAGTGTTTGCCGGCGCCGGCGGCACCGATGGCAAGAGATCAGCTTTATTCATGACGATTATATAGGGAATGTTTTTTTTCTCGATTCTCGCCAGTATATTCTTGTCATCCTGGGACATACCTAAGGAACTGTCCACAACTAAAACAGCTATGTCTGTTTTATTGAGGATCTGATAGGTCTTCTCCATCCGCAGGCCGCCTAAGGCTCCTATATCATCTAAGCCCGGAGTATCTATCAACATAACAGGTCCTAAAGGTAAAAGCTCCATGGCCTTGTAAACAGGATCCGTAGTAGTACCCTTGACCTCTGAAACTATCGCCAAGTCCTGATTTGTTATAGCGTTTATAAGACTGGATTTGCCGGCATTACGGCAGCCAAAGATTCCTATATGTACCCTTTGTCCAGCGGGAGTGTCGTTTAAACCCATTTTATCACTCCTTTAAAAACGAAAATCGCGCTGATTCCCTTCGGCTATAGCTTTGAGATTCTTCACCGCTATGGCTCTTATCTTTTCACTGGGAATATTTTCTACCTCTCTGGCAATAAGTTTTTCCCCTAATTCCTTTGTCGCCGGAGAAGCGTAATCAGACAAGTATTCCTGTAATGTCATTAAAGCGTTAGGATGACAGCAGTTCAATATCTTGCCGCTCTTACACAGGGACATGAATCTGTCGCCAGTACGTCCTTCCCGGTAACAGGCAGTACAGAAACTGGGAATATAATCCATTTCCATTAGCCAGTGGATTATCTCATCCAAAGTTCTGGTATCACTGAGATCAAATTGAGCGGAATTCTCATAGGCCGGTTCAGGTTCGCAGTAACCACCTACTGAAGTACGGGAACCACCGCTAATCTGAGAAATACCCAAATGGAGCACACGTTCACGGCTCTTCTGGGATTCCCTGGTAGATACTATCATACCGGTATACGGTACAGCAATACGGATACAAGCCACTAACTTAGCGAAAATATCATCAGAAAGAGCGTTTTTAAAATCAGCTAAATCTATATCGTCAGCAGGGCAAAGACGCGGCACACTGATGGTATGAGGACCAACACCAAAAACAGCCTCCAAATGTTCAGCGTGCATCAGCAAACCGGCAAATTCATAACGATATTTATCCAAGCCAAAGAGCACACCTAAGCCCACATCGTCAATACCGCCTGCCATTGCTCTATCCATAGCTTCAGTATGATAAGCATAATCATGTTTAGGCCCAGTGGGATGCAGTTCTAAATAGCTGTCCTTATGATAGGTTTCCTGGAAGAGAATATATGTACCTATACCGGCATCACGCAGTTTGCGGTAATTTTCCACAGTAGTGGCGGCTATGTTAACATTAACCCGGCGAATGGCGCCATTTTTATGCTTTATACCGTAGATTGTTTCTATACTTTCAAGAATATATTCAATAGGATTCATCTTGGGATCTTCCCCGGACTCAATAGCCAAACGCTTATGACCCATATCCTGTAAAGCAATGACTTCCCGCTCAATATCCTTTTGGGTAAGCTTTTTCCTGGCTATACCCTTATTTTTGCTGTGATAAGGACAGTAAGTACAGCCGTTGATACAATAATTAGATAAATATAATGGGGCAAAAATAACTATGCGGTTACCATAAAAATCCTTCTTTATCTGCTCAGCCAAAGCGTACATTTCCTGATTCTTTTCCTCAATATCACAGTCTAATAATACCGCCGCCTCACGATGGCTAAGGCCTTTTCTTTCTTTAGCTTTGGTGAGAATTTCATCAATTAGAGCTATATTATTCTTATTAGCTTCCGCATAAGCTAATGTTTCCATTATTTCCTCATGATCTATAAAATCTTCCGCCTTTTTTGATAGTGGATTATACATAACATCTCTCACTTTCTTACTGATAATCTCCTCGATCGACCTTTATTTCATAACCAATACTTTCCAATTCTAATCTTAGGTTTTCTATTTGAGCGGCATTTTCCAGGCCGCTGTATTTTTTATTGTCATATAACTCATAATTCGCGCAGGCGAAATCCGGAGAAAGATTAGGCATAACTACATTAGCGCCGGCTAATATCCCGTCTTTTCTGCCTCGGGGATCTATAGTATTTAAAGCCGTAGTCGCCGGCAGCAGCAGCTTGGGATCTAACAGCCGCAGTAGAGCTAAAAGAAAAAGCGTAAGCTCAGCACTTCCCGCCGGCTCCTGGGCAAATTTAGTTTGTCTATGGGGAATAAAGGGGCCTATCCCCACCATGTGGGGATGAAACTCCTGTATGAACATAAGATCACGAACTAAATGCTCCTCGGTTTGATAGGGGGAACCAACCATAAAGCCTGTCCCGACCTGATATCCCAGATCACGGAGATCATAAAGACAGCGTATTCTATTCTCCCAAGACATAGCAGCAGGATGAAGTTTCTCATAGTGGGCCTTATCGTAAGTTTCATGGCGAAGCAGATAACGGTCCGCGCCTGCCTCCCGGTATAAAGCGTAAACCTCCCGAGGTTTTTCTCCCAGGGAAAGGGTTACAGCGACGGCAGGAAAACAAGACTTAATATCCCTTATGATCTCAGCTATAGACTCTTCGCCAAAGCCTTCATCCTCACCGCCCTGAAGCACAAAACTGCGAAAACCAAGCTCATAGCCTTGGCGGCAGCAAGCCATTATATCAGCGGCAGTAAGACGATAGCGATGCGCCCCTTTATTGCCCCGGCGAATACCACAGTAATAACAATTATTACGGCAATAATTAGAAATCTCTATGAGACCACGAATATATATGCCCCGGCCAAAAACCGCCAAAGCCTGAGCTCTGCTCCTGGCCAGTAAATACTCTTTTAAGGAATTATTCCGATTCTTTAAAAGGGCAAGCCACTCATGCTCATTTAGCTTTCTTTCAGAGCCTAACTTGTCAATAAGTTCCCTCATTCTTTACCCCAGGCGGTTTTGGTATAAACTGTTTTCGCGCTTACCCCCGGCAGCATACCAATTTTTCCCGAAAGAGAGCTGATAACATCATTGGGAGCATCCATAGTAACGCTGATTATCGAAACACCCTTCTCCGTATAGGGTAAACCCATGCGGCCAATAATGTGCTCCCTGTACTCACTTAATATTTTGTTGATTTTTTCCGCTGAAGACATTTCCTCGACAATGATACCAATTAAAGCTATACGTGTTTCCATACTTACCTCCATTTCTCAGCGCCTGAGTAAAACAAAAGCCTCCGACCTAAGGCGCGGAGGCAACAAGTATACAAATATACCCTTATTAAACTCTCAACGCCTTCTTACTCAGGAACTAACCTTTATAATCAGTGCATTTTTTATAATATAGCATAACCGCAATCATAGAGCAAGGGAAAATTTTAATCTCTTCTTATAATCATTTTATACTGCCTATATCCCTTTGACAGTCTACAAAAATATCACTAATATTTTGTCTTACAATAAAAATTAAAAAAATTTAAGCACCCTATAAAATACTCCTATCATAAACCTTGGCCTTTACCCAGCAAAGTAAAAAAAATTTCATGGCTCAGCAGAAAAACCATATTTATCTTCAAGATTTCTCATACAAGCTTCATATTGAGCGGGAGTAAGCTGACCCCTTTGAGAAAGAGCCAGCAAAACAGCTGCCTGTAAGTGAAAGGGGAAAAGAGGATCACCTGCCTTATTATCCGGCTCCTTAATCAGCAAGGGTTCACCCTTTATTCTCTTCATCTCTCCACCTCCCTCTCTATAATATATACCCATAACCACCTGCTGTATTACTAAGAAACCTGATACCAAAAATCAAAAGAGCCTTAAAGCATGATTAATAATCGGACCTATAGTGAATATGCAGCGGTTTTTACTGAAAATAAAAAATTTTTTTACCCCCATAATTAAATAACTGCCTGACAAAAACTACCAGCACTAAAATATTAGTATTTATTGCAGCAAGTATTTGAATAAGTCATAAGTCATGATTTATAAGTAAAAAAATCGATATTACAAGTCTTTCTGCATTAATATAATAAACCAAAACGATTACTTACCACTTTATACAGGGACTACAAGACTATTCCACCTTAAAAAAATTTTGGCACAGTAATTGCAATACTAATAAAAAAACTATTAAAGGAGGTCATACTTATGGCTTATCGTCCCAGCGCGGCCACAACCCGTATTAAAGGCTTTGGCTTAAATATGTTTATTTCTATATTTCAACCATAAAACCTTGATGTGAAAAATATAAGTCTAAAAAATTCATGGTAAACCTAATATCTGAACTAAAAACATATCTCAGACTTTTCTTTTCATAAAAATCTTTACGCCATTACCACAGAAAAACAGCAATAATATAAAGGATAATTTTCCTTTTCAATGGAGCATTTTGCTGCGGATATAGGTACTGAGGAACTGGGACATTTGGAAATGATAGCCGCTATTGTCTATCAGCTGACCCGCAATTTAAGCATAGAAGAAATCAAGGAAAGCGGTTTTGACAAGTACTTTGTGGATCACACCACCGCTGTTTATCCTGTTTCCGCCGGAGGTATACCCTTTACCATGTCCTATATTGGGGTAAAGGGTGATCCTATAGCTGACTTAAATGAAGATATGGCGGCGGAACAAAAAGCCAGAGTCACTTATGACAATATTTTACGGCTCATTGACGATCCCGATGTTTTGGATCCTATTCGTTTTTTGCGTGAAAGAGAAATAGTGCACTATCAGAGATTTGGCGAATGTCTATCCATAGTTCAGGATAATCTAAACGCTAAAAATTTCTATGCCTTTAACCCTTCCTTTGATAAATAGAATTAAAGCCTCCGCTTTCAGCGGAGGCTTTTTGTAATTTTTCCTAAAGATACACCCGTATAATAATGTTCTAATATTTCTTTATAGTCATATCCGGCTTTTGACATACCATTAGCGCCGTATTGACATAGACCCACGCCGTGACCAAAACCCTTTGTCGTTATGACCACTTGATCACCTTGGGAATCTATAGAAAAATCAGTGGAATTTAAAGATAAGCTTTTTCTAAAATCTGTGGCTTTAATAGTCTCACCGCCATAAGTTACCTCAGATACCCTGCCACTGCCTGTAAAACCAGCCGCCGCAGGGACATCACCACCGCCGTCTATATTGAGAAGATAAGGCAATTCCGTTACCGCTAAGGTAACAGTCGCGCTGTAGCGAGGAGCATCCTTATCCCATTCACAATTTACACTTTGTAAATAGGGTATATCCTCCCCCCAAACCTCAGCAGCTGAAGAAGTACGGCCGCCGCAGGTAGAATGAAAAAAAGTTTTAGCTATCTCGTCTCCATAGAGAAGAAGCTCTCCTTCAGTGGCTGCCGCAGCCTCCTGGCACAGAGCATATTTACTTTCAAACTCTGAACCCCAATTTTCCTTTAGAGTATCTGGATCATAATAACACTGGCAATGACCCGGATCATCACATAATTCTCCGCCTTGGGTAATAACGGCAATACCGTAAGTACGAGCGATTACCGCCTGGGCTTTAAGAGCCTCACTACCGAAGGTTACAGGCATCTCACCGGCGACAACACCGGCGACATAATCCTCTAAAGGCAGTTCCTCCTTAATTCCACTTTCACTGCGGGTAAGAGTTATGGTTTCAATATTAAGTGGATAAGATCGCAATTCAGAGCTAATGCCGTTGTCTTCAGTGGATGATACCTCTCCAGTTAAAACCAAACCCTGTCCCTGACTTTGGTCAGCAGCGAACAGCACCATGACAGCACAAAAAATCACTACACATAAAAATAAGCCACAGGCGCCGGCATAGCCCTTGCCGTGTCGGTCATATTTTCTCAGCGCCACTCCCCCCTTCTCTTACTGGCCTCGCTAAATATAATATATGACTTTCTAATCTCAGTATTCCGTAAAAATGAGCGGTGTGCCAATAAAGATTCCTGTTTGATTTTTAACCTCATCATCAAAAAGAGCTACTTGTAAATTTATCTCCCCTGCCGCCGAGGTAACGCTGCGAGGTAAGCCCGGACAATAACCGCTTTCACTAATATACGTATCATTGTCAACTCCCTCGATTATCTCACCGCCTACAGCATTAAAAATATTCTTCACTAAAGCAGTTTTTGCCTCAGAATTAAGACGACGCTGAAAATAACCGGACAGCAATATGGAGGTCTCACCCTCAGCGTCAATGGCGTTAAAACAAGCATCAGCCACCGTCCCTATTTTACTAGCCTCCCGCCAGTCCAGTCTTTCCCGCAAATCTACTATAAGATATGTTTCATCTTCCTGGTAACTGTCATTTATACTCTGTATAGTCAAATTGATGTCATATCCCTGGGCAGTTTTACCTTGGGCGGTGATGCCTTTATAATTATCAGCCTCGTTCTCATTGACAGTAATTTCTGAACCCTTACCCAATGCGGCCTCTATTTTGCCATACATATCTTTAAGCTCATCTATGGTACACTCGCCGCCAGCCACCTGACCCCAACTTTTAACAGTAAGTTCCTGAAACTCAGCACCGCTTTCCTCAAAGGCTACCGTTAAAGGATTTTTCTGATTAGCGGCAGTGGGTGTCTCTCCATCTTGACGCCATAAAATGTAAGCAGAGGTAAAGGCTAAAAGCAGCAAAAGCAGAAATATAATTAATACTTTAGTTTTTGTCAGCTGAAAAATGGTCATAAAATCCCTCCTCTTTGGTATCTTTTCCCAAAAGAGCAGGGTTTATACATAACATCCCAGCAGCACCCAGGATACAAGTGCTACTTTAACAAAAATTAAAAGTAAACTCTATCTACAATTTCTCTTTTTAGTTTGACATGCCAGCACTTAATTAAAAACTACTAAAAAATAAGGCAGACTCAAAATGAGTCTGCCTTGTAATATCTTTGGTATTAGTTAAGACCTTTAATCTGCAAACGGGTAATAGCTCTTTTCAGAGCGGCTTCCGCCCTGGCTACGTCAAGACCTTCCGCCTTGGACTGGAGCCTTTCTTCTGCCCGATGCTTTGCTTCCTGAGCCCGTTCCACATCGATCTCATCACTGGTCTCCGCGGATTTAGCCAGGATAACAGCTTTATTTTTCTTAACTTCCAGGAAGCCGCCGCCAATAAACAGGGGAACTTCCTCACCACCTACGGGATTTACCCTTAGCTTACCAATATCCAACCCTGTGACGATGGGAATATGGTCGGGTAAAATCCCGATCCCCCCCATTATTGCAGGAGCAAAAATAGAAGTGACATCGGCGGAATATACAACTTTCTCAGGGGTTACGATCTCCAAAGAGATGTGTTTATCCGACATTATTATTCAGCTCCTTCAAGGGTTTTCGCCTTTTCTACAACTTCATCAATGGTACCAACCATCAAGAAGGCCTGTTCAGGCAAATCATCATGTTTCCCTTCGAGAATTTCTTTGAAGCCACGGATGGTTTCCTTCAAGGGTACATATTTACCGGGCATACCGGTGAACTGTTCAGCTACGTTGAAGGGCTGAGAGAGGAATCTCTGGATCTTTCTGGCACGGGCAACTGTCAATTTATCTTCGTCAGACAATTCATCCATACCCAAAATAGCGATGATATCCTGTAACTCAGTATAACGCTGGAGCACACCTTGTACGGCACGAGCGGTATTATAATGTTCTTCACCTAAGATATGAGGTTCCAAAATACGGGAAGTGGAATCCAAGGGGTCCACAGCGGGATAAATACCTAATTCCACGATCTTACGGGAAAGAACGGTAGTAGCATCCAAATGGGTAAAAGCTGTAGCGGGAGCGGGGTCAGTCAAGTCGTCGGCTGGCACGTAAATGGCCTGAACCGAAGTAATTGAACCCTTCTTAGTAGAAGTAATACGTTCCTGCAAAGCACCCATTTCCGTTGCCAGAGTAGGCTGATAACCAACGGCAGAAGGCATACGGCCTAAGAGAGCCGAAACCTCAGAACCAGCCTGGGTGAAACGGAAAATGTTATCAATAAAGAGAAGTACGTCCTGACCAGCTTCGTCACGGAAATACTCGGCTAAAGTAAGGCCGGTAAGACCAACACGGAGACGAGCACCAGGGGGTTCGTTCATCTGACCGAAAACCATGGCTGTCTTTTCAATAACGCCGGATTCGATCATTTCATTATACAAGTCGTTCCCTTCACGAGTACGTTCACCAACACCGGAGAAAACGGAATAGCCGCCGTGTTCGTAAGCGATGTTGCGGATCAATTCCATGATCAAAACGGTTTTGCCAACGCCGGCGCCGCCGAAAAGACCAATCTTACCACCCTTAGAATAGGGAGCTAACAAGTCAACAACTTTAATCCCGGTTTCCAGCATTTCTGTGGAAGGTTCCAACTCCTCGAAGGTAGGAGCGGGTCTGTGAATGGGATACATCTTTTCAGTTTCTACCTGGGGTTTACCGTCAATGGGCTCACCAATAACGTTAAACATACGACCCAGAGTTTCCTCACCAACATGGATGGTAATAGGACCGCCGGTATCAACAGCTTTAATACCGCGCTGTAAACCATCTGTGGAGGAAAGCGCAACGGCACGTACAGTATCGTTGCCTAAATGCTGCATGACTTCAAGGGTCAGATCAATATTCTTGGAACGGGCTTCCTCGGTATCCTGATCCGCGCTCTTAATAGTCAGAGCATTGTAAATATCCGGTAATTGGCCCGGTGGAAATTCAATGTCCACAACGGCGCCGATAACTTCTTTTACAATTCCTAATGACACCTTTTCAACCTCCTTGTGAATTGATAAAGGTTATTCGCCTTAAATCTTTATTCCAGGGCAGCCGCGCCACCCACGATTTCATTAATTTCTGTAGTAATAGCCGCTTGACGCGCTCTGTTCAAAGTCAAAGTCAGGCTCTGGATAAGTTCCATAGCATTGTCTGTAGCGGAGCTCATGGCGGTCATCCTGGCTCCATGCTCACTGGCCTTGGATTCCAAGACAGCGTTAAATACCAGGGTTTCCACGTAAACCGGGAGCAGTACTCCTAATACTTCTTCTTCCGAGGGTTCAAAGAGGGTATCAGCCTCTACCCCTGCTTTTACCGGCGCTTCAGCTTCTTCAACAGCTTCAGTTTCTACCGGCACTATAGGAAGAATTTGTAAATCTGTGGGTATAAAGGACATTGCCGAACGGAATTTATTGAAAAAAAGATGAATTTCATCATATTCCCCTTCGGTATATTTCTGGATAAGCTCCAGAGCTATCGTTTTACCCAAAGTATAGGTTGGGAAATCACCGATCTCAACGTAGGAATTAACTACATTATAATCGCGTTTAGCGAAATAATCACGGCCTTTTTTACCTACCGCGAGAATATCGCAATTAACTTCACAACCCTTTACGGCCTTCTCACATTCTTTAATAATGTTGGCGTTAAAACCGCCGCAGAGACCGCTGTCACCGCTAACTATGACATAAAGAACATTCTTAACGTCTCTAACCTCCTGAAGAGGATGACTGGAGCCGTTGCTTCTTTCGGAAAGGTTACCCAAAACCTCACGGACTTTGTCAGCATAAGGTCTGGCCGCTATCACACTGGACTGAGCTCTGCGCAGCTTGGAAGATGAAACCATTTTCATGGCTTTTGTAATCTGCCCGGTACTTTCAGTACTGCGAATGCTGCGTCTGATATCGCTCATACTTGCCATCTGGTTCACCACCTTCCGAATTTTTTGTTACGCAATTATTTCGCGAAACCTTCTTTAAATTTGCTTATGGCAGCCAACAAGTTGGCTTTGGTTTCATCGGAAATTTTCTTTTCCGCGTTGAGCGTATCAAAAATTTCGGGATGGTTGGTATGGATATCCTGAAGTAACTGCTTTTCAAAATCAAGAACCTTTTCTACAGGAATGTCATCAAGGAAACCGTTAGTACCAGAGAAAATAGATACTACCTGATCCATAACATCCATAGGAGCATACTGATTCTGTTTCAAAAGCTCGGTCATTTTTTCACCACGGTTCAGCGTAGCTTTAGTGGCTTTATCCATATCGGAACCGAACTGAGCGAAAGCCGCCAATTCACGGTACTGAGCCAAGTCCATACGCAAGCCGCCGGCTACCTGTTTCATCGCTTTTACCTGAGCGGAACCACCAACACGGGATACAGAAATACCCACGTTAATAGCGGGACGCACATTAGCGTTGAAGAGGTCGTTATCCAGGAATATCTGACCGTCAGTAATGGAAATAACGTTGGTAGGAATATATGCGGATACGTCGCCGGCCTGGGTCTCAATGATGGGTAATGCCGTCATAGAGCCGCCGCCTAATTCATCATTAAGTTTAACGGCGCGTTCCAACAAACGGGAATGGAGATAGAAAACATCCCCAGGATAAGCTTCACGGCCGGGCGGACGGCGGAGCAGCAAGGAAAGTTCACGATAAGCTACAGCCTGTTTAGACAAGTCATCATAAATAATCAATACTGCTTTTCCGTTATAAAGGAAATGTTCGCCCATGGCGGCGCCGGCATAAGGCGCTAAGTAAAGCATGGGAGCAGGTTCCGAAGCGGAAGCGGAAACAACGATGGTATAATCCATAGCGCCTTTTTCTTCCAGCTTGGAAACAACACTGGATACGGTTGAAGCTTTCTGGCCAATTGCGACATAAATACAAATCATGTCCTGACCTTTTTGGTTAATAATAGTATCAACGGCGATAGCGGTTTTACCGGTTTGTCTGTCGCCGATAATAAGTTCACGCTGGCCGCGGCCAATGGGAACCATGGAGTCGATAGCTTTTAAACCTGTCTGCATAGGTTCATAAACTGAACGACGTGTAATAACCCCAGGAGCGATATGTTCCACAGGACGGTGTTCAGTGGCTTTAATTTCACCTTTACCATCCAAAGGCTGACCCAAAGTATTGACTACCCGGCCAATAAGGGCTTCACCAACAGGAACTTCCATAATTCTGCCTGTTCTTCTAACCTGATCCCCTTCTTCAATATCGGTATAGGGACCAAGGATAACACAGCCAATATTATCTTCTTCCAGGTTCATGACCATACCCATGACACCATTGGAAAACTCCAGGAGTTCGTTAAACATGGCATTCTCAAGGCCATAAATACGAGCGATACCGTCACCAACGGTGATAACGGTGCCGACTTCGCTGACCTCTACCGCGGATTCATAATTCTCGATCTGCTGTTTTAAAATTGAGCTGATCTCTTCCGGCCTAATGCTCATTAACTTTTCACCCCTAACTTAACATCTCTTTTTGTTTTAAATTATCACTCAGTTGTTTTATTTGGTGGGCAAGGGTACCATCGTAGAGTTTATCGCCGATCATTACCTGAACGCCACCTATAAGCGAGGCATCAACCTCAGCCCGGGCCTTGACCTTCTGTTTAACAATAGCGGTGAATTTATCTTCTATTTGTTTCAGCTGGTCATCGGTGAGAGGCACCGCGGAAGTAACTTTAGCCAATACTGTATTGGCGGCGTCTTCCATAAGGGCCTCATAGGCTTCACACATGTCGGCGAAGAAAGCGCCGCGATCTTTATCAATTACCAGGCAGATAAAGTTTTTCACCAAATCATCAGCGTCGGCTAAGATAGCCTTCATCGCGTTTTTCTTGGGCAAACTCTCTATAGACTGGTTTTCCAATAAATGACGAACCTCTTCGTTTTCTTCAACCAACTGCTTGAGTTCTTTGATATTTTCCGCAAAAACCTCAGTTTTACCTTGCTCTTCACCGATAGCAAACAGGGCCTTTGCATATCTTCTGGCTACTGTTTTATCAGTCATTGCAATTCCCCTGCCTCTTCAATATACTTATCCACTAATTCTTTGTGGTCTGCATCGGTTAAAGAGTGGTTAATGAGTTTCGATGCGGCTAACATAGCAAGAGATGCGGCCTCGCTGCGAAGTTCTGCCACAGCCTTTTCCTTTTCATCTTCCACTTCTTTATGAGCTTTCTCGATGAGTTTCTGAGCTTCAGCTTTGGCTTCGGCAACGATTTCGTTCTTTTGCATTTCGCCGGTTTTTTCGGCTCTGGCTATTATTTCCTGAGCCGCTTCCCGAGACTTGGCCAGTTCGGCACTGATTTCCGCTTTCATGGCCTCTGCGTCCGCTTTTAAGGCTTCCGCAGTTTCAATATTATTTTGGATATTTTCTCTTCTTAACTTCATGGTCTTAGCTAAAGGCTTATACATTAAGAAGTACATAGCGAATAGCAAAATCAGAAAGTTTACTATTGCAAATATCATACTGAAAAAATCTATTTGCACTTAAAACTAACCCCCTCTCTCTAAGGCTAAACTTTTGAGTATCTCTCAAAACTTAGATTACGCGGGGATTTTACCATAGAGCATGAAGGCGATAACCAAGCCGTAAATAGCAAGAGCTTCCATCATGGCCAGACAGATAAGTAAGTTTGTACGAAGGTCGCCGATGAGTTCGGGCTGACGAGCCATACCTTCCAAAGCTTTACCGGAGGCGATACCTTGACCTATACCAACACCGATAGTAGACAAACCAATTGCTAATGCTGTTGCGATTGCTTCCATTTGAATTTTCTCCTTTCAAAATAGACAACTAAATTTTTTATTAAATTTTATAAATTTTAACCTTTTCATCAGTGGGCTTTGCCCGCCGCCGTGGAAATATAAATGGCAGCTAACAAAGAGAATACTAGAGCCTGGATAAGACCGAAAAGCATACCCAGTATCTCCATAATGGTAGGTACTACCACAGGTACTAAGTACCCTAATTGGATAATAACCTCTTCTTCACCGGCTATATTACCGAATAGACGAAGAGCCAGCGTAAACGGGTGAATGATTTCTTCCAACAGCAAAAGCGGCAGCATAAAGGCCATGGGCGAAACAAAGTGTTTAAAATAGCCCAATTTATTATACTGGAAACCCGCAAAATGCACCAGAACAAAAACAATCATCGCAAAGCCCAGAGTAACGCTGAAAATTGCCGTGGGAGCCTGCAAATTCATAAGTTTGCCTTCTTCCATATTAAGCGGCAGCATTCCTGAATAGTTTGCAATAAGGATAAAAATAAAAAACGTTACCAACACGGGGCCAAATTGTTTGGCTTCTCTCTCCCCTATAATGCCGGTAAAGAAATTAGTAAGACCGCCATAGGCCCACTCGCCAAAATTCTGAATGCCCCTTGGCACCATGGCTTTCTTACGGGCGGCTAAGGCGCCTAAAATAATCATTACGATCATTACGCCCCAAAAAGTTACCATCCACGTAGTTAAACCAGGAGTAAAAGACAGATTAAAGCCTAATATCTCCTTTGACCACAAGGCATCACCTCCCATTATATAATGAGAGTCCCCGAGAGCAACTTGTGCTACTGCATTCATTTAGTTTCTCACCTCCTTATCGGTTTTAATATATTTAACAATCAATATTTTTTGCGTAATTACTATGCCTGTCGCCGCAGCCAGCAACGCAGGCAGCCATCTCGCAACCAATAGGAGCGCGATTACATCAATGATGAAGTGAATCGCATAGCGGATCATGATATTTCGTTTCAGTTTTCCTAACTTCGCCGTTACACTCCGGGAATTAACCTTATCCCAGCCTTTTACCAGTAAACGGTGATTAAAAAAACTAACTATTGAACCATATAATAAACCAAGAACCACCTGGCCGACAACGGAAAGAACAGTCACTTTTCATTATCCTCCTCTTTTATTTTGCTGTTTTCCTTTTCCACATCAGCGGCTAATTGTATCTGCTTAAAAAGATAAAGAAAGCTCATAGCCAATGACACAAACAGCAAAATCAATCTAAACAGTGGTTCAGTAGAAAACTTATTATCTAACCACCCGCCTAAGAGCACGCTCAATATATAGATATTCATGCCCAAAGTCAGGCCGAAAGACGAGGCTATACGGATATAGGTATAAACACCCTGAGGAATTTTTTTAGTCATAAGCCTCACCCTTATTTACACATAGAAGGGTATAAGAACACCCTACTATACTATGGAACTATTATACTTCACATTATTTGTCTAAAACAAGTGTAATTTATTGTTTTCATGACAGATCGTCACAATTTATCTGCAATTATTACACCACATCTCTACCATTATTTTACAAAAAATATATGTCTAAATCCATGCTATTTATTGGCACGAACGCAATATTCTGCTTATTTCCACGGCGCTAGTGCCATTGCCGTAAGGATTCGCTTTACCTGCCATGGCTTTGTAGGCCTTGGAGTCAGTCAGCAATTCACCTGCCGCCTCTATTATACGGGAGCCTTTAGTGCCTACAACCTTTACTGTTCCCGCCGCCACCGCCTCGGGACGTTCCGTGGTGTCACGCAGCACCAAAACAGGCTTGCCTAAAGAAGGAGCCTCCTCCTGGATACCGCCGCTGTCAGTCAGAACCATATATGATCTGTGCATCAAAGCGGAAAAAGGATGGTAGTCCAGAGGCTCTATACAGTGTATGCCGGCAACGTTCTGAAAATGCTTTTCAGCGATTTCACGTACTTTGGGATTTTTATGCATGGGGAAAACTATCTCAGTTTCAGGATAAGTATCTTTGAGTTCCCGTACCGCGGCAAAAATATTGTCCATTGGCTGACCCCAATTTTCGCGGCGGTGGCAAGTGAGAAGTATTACCTTTTTGGACCAGTCTACAGACTCAAGACCATACCTGTCTAAATCACAAGGGTTCTTGACCGCCCAAAGCAAAGCGTCTATTACCGTATTGCCGGTAACAAAGATCTTCTCCGGCGCTACGTTTTCTCTTATCAGATTATCGCGGTTCAGAGAAGTAGGCGCGAAATAATAATCCGCTATAACATCGGTAATGCGGCGGTTCATCTCTTCCGGCCAAGGGGAAAGCTTATTACCGGTACGCAGCCCAGCTTCTACATGACCCACCTTGACACCTTCATAAAAACCAGCTAAAGACGCCGCCATAGTTGTGGTAGTATCACCATGCACTAAAAGGATATCAGCTTGAAAATCCCGCAGCACATCCTTTAAACCCAAAAGGACGCTGGCAGTAATATCATAAAGACTTTGGCCGGCTTTCATTATATTTAAGTCGTAATCCGGCTCAATAGAGAAAAGACTCAAAACCTGATCTAACATTTCCCGGTGCTGCGCCGTGACAGCTACACCAACTTTAAAGTCGTCATATTTTTTTAATTCCTTAACCAAAGGCGCCATTTTTATCGCCTCAGGTCTGGTGCCGAACACCAATAACACTCTCTTCATACTATTCTTCCTTGCTGTCTCCAAGTCTTACCAGTTCAATACCGGCTTCTTCCGCTATTTTCACGGCAAAGGCATCCGGATAATCCCCAGCGTAAACTATACGGCGTATTCCCGATGTTATTATAGCTTTCATACAGGTCACACAGGGCTGATTGGTAACATAAATAGTAGCCCCCTCTAAGGCAATACCGTAACGAGCCGCTATATTGCAAATATTAGCCTCAGCATGCTGAGCTCTGCATATTTCCTGGCGCTCACCAGAGGGAATATTCAATTCCTGCCTTATGCAGCCAGTGACATCACAATGAGGAGTACCTGGCAGAGCCCCGTTGTAACCCGTACCTAAAATGCGGTTATCGGGACTGACAGCTACAGCCCCTACCTTACGGCGAAGACAGGTAGAACGGGAAGCCGCCACCCTGGCCATTTCCATAAAATACTCATCCCAGCTTTTTCGCATTATTACTCTCCCTTTTCTATAGCGGTGATCAAATCTATTCTCTGCTGATGACGACCACCCTGAAAATCAGTATTTAAAAAAGTATCCACAATTTCTAAGGCCATAGTTTCACCGATAAGCCGGGCTCCCATAGCTAAAACATTGGCGTCATTGTGTTCCCGGCACAAACGGGCTGACAAAGGATCAGCACATAAAGCCGCCCTTATACCCTTTACCTTGTTGGCGGCAATACTTATGCCTATGCCACTGCCGCAGATCACTATACCCTTATCAACCTCACCGGAAGCGACCTTTTCCCCTACTTTTTTGCCGTAAACAGGATAATCAACCCGCTCAGCGTTATATGGTCCCATATCCTCAACTTCTATACCTTTTTGTCCTAAATACGCAATGACTTTTTCCTTCAGGAAAAAACCAGCGTGATCCGATCCCAAAGCTACTTTCATTTTACTTCTCCTTTAACGAGTTAGCTTAAAAATTCTACATCTTTAACCTATTTCCTTTAAAAAATCAGCAAAGGCTAACTACCTCTTAAAACAAACCTGTTTATTACTGTATAGGAAGTTCGCCTTTGACAGCCTTATCCAGGACGATTTCTATCTCCCGGAAAAGAATGTCCGCGGTTTTTTCATAAACTTCCAGACTGCCGCAGTAGGGATCATGTACATCCTCGTTACTGCCGCTCAACTCTCCTAAAGTAAAGGTCTTGCCCTCACCTTGAGGGAAACGCTCCAGCAAGGCTCTTTTATGAACCTTGGTCATGGTAATGAGAATGTCAGCTTTATCCACCATGGGTTCCTTAAATAACTTGGAACGGTGAAAGCTCATATCTATACCTCTCTCAGCTAATACCTGACGCGCCTCAGCAGTAGCCGGTACGTTATCGGCAGCAAAAAGCCCGGCGGAATCGAACATAAAATCAGCTTCAGGATATTTTTTTCTGACTAAATAAGCGCCTATATAAGCAGCCATAGCACTGCGGCAAGTATTGCCGGTACAGATAAATACGATTTTCTTCACCATGCTAATCCTCCTTTACCGGGAAGCAGCTTTTCTGATTCTGTTCATCAAAGCCACTCCCAATCCCTCTTCAGGCAACTCCTGTATATAAATCCTTTTAATTCCCCTTTTATCACATTGACGGAAAATATGAAACAACTGACGAGCCACATATTCATAGCCATCTTCTTCGGCAAATAATATCTTTTCAGCCTTAGGCAAAAAGGCAGAAACCTCCTCCCAGCGTTCACGGGAAAAAACAGCGCATACCTCCTGATTTTCTGCCTGAGACGCCAAAAAGGATATGCCGGCAGCACCGGAAGGTACTATCACCACTTCAGCCTCGGGAGCGTAATGACGGTATTTCATACCTGGAGCTTTAGGATGCTCACCCATATCAGCCACAACCTGAGCCGGCAGCTTTAGTCTGGGGACAAAGGCTTTCAACTCCTCATAAGAAATACGGCCCGGCCGCAAAATTACCGGTTCAGCTAAGGAAAGATCTATTATGGTGCTTTCAACACCAATCTCCACAGCACCGCCATCTAATAATAGAGGAATAGTGCCAGCCATATCCTCATACACATGCTCACCCCGAGTGGGACTGGGACGGCCGGAAATATTGGCACTAGGCGCCGCTACAGGAACACTGGCGGCGTCAATCAAATCTAAAGCCACACCATTGCCTGGCATGCGCACGGCCACAGTATCTAAGCCACCAGTTGTAGTCAAGGGTATTTTTTCGCTTTTCGGCAGTATCATAGTAAGAGGACCAGGCCAAAACTCAAAAGCTAAACGACGGCAGACCGGAGGTATCTCCGCTACCACATCATCTAACATATCTATGTAAGAAACATGTACGATCAAAGGATTATCCGAAGGACGTCCCTTAGCCGCGTAAATTTTCGCCGCCGCACCAGCATCAAAGGCATTGGCTCCTAAGCCATATACTGTTTCAGTAGGAAAAGCCACTAATTCTCCCTGGCGCAGCAATTGGCCGCCCCAGGCTATAGCCTCCTGGTAAACCTTCTTATTGACCTCGTTAGTTTTTATCCATTTTGTTTCCATAAAATTATTGAGCCTTCCTGTCATAAAAGGATGTACTTATAAAAAGAGGAGCCCTATAGGGCTCCTTTTTCTTAAACAGCTATCAAAAATATTCCGAAAAGGGTAATCTACTTCTTGATAACATTGGCGGCCTGAAAACCTTTAGGACCCTCCACTTTATCAAATTCCACTGCCTGTCCTTCGTTAAGGGTCTTAAAACCTTCTCCGGCAATAGCGGAAAAATGGACGAATATATCGCCCTCCTCACTGTCAAGAAAGCCATAACCTTTCTCGGCATTAAACCATTTTACTTTCCCTTCCATATGTACCTACTAAGTGATATGAACATTAAGACATTATAATTATAGCACAGCAGCAGGGAAAATCAAGGCGCAGAACTACTATATTTTTTTACGGTATTGAGATCGCTTTCATATTTGAGCAGGAAATTATAGGTTTTATCTACCTCTTTATCAGCGAGAGAGGATACCTGCAGTCTGGTAAGAACCAACGCCCAATCCAAAGCCTCGGCAATACTGGGTTTTTTCTTTAATTCCAAACGGCGTATCCGGGCTAAAAACTCACAAATTTCCGCCGCCAGCTTCTCCCCGATTCCCGGCACCTTAGACTTAATTATGGCCAGCTCCCGGTCTTTATCAGGATAATCAATATAATAATGAACACAGCGGCGCTTTAAACCATCGCTGAAATCCCTGGCGCCGTTACTGGTGAGAATAACTAATGGAGGCACCTTGGCTTTAACCGTACCCCACTCAGGAATGGTCACGGCATAGTCGCTTAAAGCTTCTAAGAGAAAACTCTCAAAGGCCTCGTCACTTTTATCTATCTCGTCAATGAGCAAAACCGCTTTTTTTTCACAAAGGAAGGATTTAAGGAGAGGACGCGGCAAAAGAAAAGACTGGGAAAATATTTCCCCGGATACCTCATCCCACTGACCGCCCCGGCGGTTTTCCAAATATAACAGCTGCTTCTGATAATTCCACTCGTAAAGGGCGTGATGCTCATCTAAGCCCTCGTAACACTGAAGCCGAATAAAATCCATATTAAAGCCCTTGGCTAAGGCCTTGCCTAAATCGGTTTTGCCGACACCTGCCGGACCTTCTAACAGGAGAGGCTTGGACAATGCCTCCGCCATAGACACAATCAGAGCTAAATCCTCATTTATGTAATAATTTTCCTTTTCCAATATCTGCCGTACTTTTTCTTCCGTGAACATTGTCTATCCTTTTACCTCTATTCTATGGTATAATTATATAATATCATATAATCGCGAGGTTGGCTATGGAAAAAATAATCGCGGATTTCGCCGGTGACTTAAAAAAGGCAGGACTCAATATCTCCATAAGTGAGATAACAGATGCCCTTAAGGCTCTGGCTACATTTGGCATCTCGGAAGAAAAAAAATTTTATCATATCCTAAAAGCGACAATGCTGAAGGACGAAAACGACAGGGAAATCTTTGACTTAGTCTATAACCTTCACTTTAAGGCTAATACGTCTTCCCCTCAGTATTCCCTCCCCCAGTCATCTTGCCATAAAGGAGACATACCCCTAAAAGGTACCGCCGGCATGTCTGATAAAGCTAAAAGCTTTTATGGGGCTATCCTTAACCAGGACAATGAGGCTATCGCCGCTGCCGTAGAAGAAGCTATAGACAATACCGATCTTTCCACTTTGAATCTGGAGGAGCTTTTGCGTCAGGCTAAGGTCACTCTCTCCTGGTTCATGATAGATAACGCCCTGGCTCTAAATGACCGCTCCGAAGAAAGAGAAGCACTGAAAAAATTAGAAAAAGATCTGCGCTTCACTATAGCCCAAAAAGCCGCGGCAGAAATAGATACCGCCGCGGAAACAATCCTGGCTGATGAAAATCTTTGGGAAAAGGATTTCGACGCCTTGAGCGCTGAACAAATAAAAGCTATGGAAAAAAAGATCGAAAAATTAGGACGCAAACTCGGCTCCCGCTATTCCTACCGCCTCCATCCCGGCAAAAGGGGAATAGTAAATATGCGTAAAGTTCTGGCTGAAACGGCTAAAAGAGGCTATCCCACTGATAAAATGCACTATTTAACGAAAATACGCAATAAGCCATCTCTGATCATACTTTGCGATATCTCCGGTTCCATGGCCCAATACAGCAGTTTCTTTCTGCAATTAGTCTACGCCATGGAAAAACGCTTCCAAGATATCCAATCTTACCTTTTTATCGACAATATAGTAGAAGCTAAATTCCCCCGGCAAAGCAATAACCCCGGCTCCGCCATTGCCGCGGCAATCCTGGAAGCTTACGTCCCCAGAACCGGCAGAACAGATCAGCATTGCACCACTACCGGGGTCTCCGACTACGGCAAAGCTTTCCATCACTTCCTCGCCAAATTTGGGGATGTTTTAAATACCGGCAAAACTGTACTAATCTTAGGCGACGCCAAAAATAACTGGTTCCCCTCGAATAAAGAAAACATACGAACCATCAAGGAAAAAAGCAAAGAAATTATCTGGCTTAACCCCCAGCCCAGAGAAACTTGGGATAAAGAAGACAGCGTAATCGGAGATTACGCCCCCTACTGCAAAGCAGTAAAAGAATGCCGCAACCTGCGTCAGTTAACAGAAATAGCTGAAACTTTAAAATAAAAGCGCCGGAAAACCTATCAGCCAAGGGCAATTTAGCCTGGACAAGCTGACAGGTTCCGGCGCTTAGACTTTTATTTAACGGGCTTATGAAGATAAAGGTAAATATACCTCATAAAAGTATTCCTTAGTATCCTCTTTCGCCACCTCCAAAAGATAACTTAGATAACAGTTACCCTCTATGTTATATCCTAAAGCAGCAGCTGAAACAAGAATTTCCTCAAGTATCTCAGGGGAACTCATGTCACCGCCGCCTTTAAACACCGTATATAAATATGACGTTCCAGCCACAGTTTCATCCCTACAACTAAAATCCTCAGAAGACACCAAATACTTATCCATATCATGAACAAGGGAGCGAAAACCTAAAAAAACAGGACCCCCCTCTTTACCGTCAATATGAAAGAGCCCAGTAGTAAAGCCCGCCTCAATGACAGTGGTCCGTAAATCAAAGATATATTCTTCGGAAAAGATGTGAAAGTCTTCTGTTTTTATAACTTCAAACTTGTGCAAGTATTTCTTTATCCGCTCTAACATGCGATTATAAATAGACAGGATCTCTAAGGAGCGCTTGTCCTTTAAAATGCGGCGGGTCAGTTTTTCCTCCTGGCTATAAAAAATCTTATGAAAATCATCTAAGGAAGCAGCGTGAATACGGTGATGTGAATCATCCAGACTTAAGTCCAAATAGCTGCGGCCCATGGCTAAATGGGTAATCTCCCGCATATCCTCTCTGCTGTAATAACGGTAGCCATTGCTTTTATCCTTATCTACACGCAAAATACCTTTTTTTATATAAAAACGTATCGTAGATCTCGGTATGCCCAGGAGCTTCTCAACTTCTCCTATACGATATCTATCCTTCATCATAACACCATCCCGGCCTCTAAATATTGATGTTAGTATAAGCTAAAGACAGAAAAAATGTCAATAAATCTTATTCACTTACCGCCGGTGAAGCGTCACCGCGCTCAATCCACTGAATCCAAATTACAACTGAAAGAATAACTGCTATACCAATGATCTGTACGGGCAGCAGTATTTGACCAAAAATCACCAGTCCTAAAATACAGGAAGTCACCGGATCCATAGTATAGGATATCTGAACATAAGCCGGCTCTAAACGATCAAGGGCGTTAATATAAAGCCAATAGCACAACACTGTGGTAAGAAAGCCAAAGGCTAATATGGGCCAAATCACCATACCGCCGCTGGCTGTAAAAGACTGAGCAATGTTCTCTAAAGCAGCCCCAGGGGATTGGATAAAAACAGAAATGAAAATTAAAGAAAATACCCCTTCATAAGCTAGTATGGCGTTGCCGTCTACCTCATGAATTAAAAGATACTTTTCAAAGGTTACCAAAGATGCCCAACTTGCCATTGCCGCCAATGCCCAGGCTACACCAATTAAATTTAATCTGCCGGCACTGCCGAAAATATTAACTACCATAGCGATACCAATCACAGCGCCACATACCGCCACAATCTTCTGCCAGGTAATAGGGGTCTTAAAAACAATACGGGAAATTATTATCAACAGAAAAAGATTACAGTAAATTATAGGCGACACAACACCTATAGGAAGATATGCATAAGCTTGCACGGCAGTATAATTGTAAGCCGCGCTGGATAAACCGTTTAAAGCCAAAGCCGGCAGCAAAGCCTTAGGTATCCTAATATTATGTACATCATTCTTAGCTACTAAAATAAAGAAAAATACCGCTAAAAATAAGGGGGGGATTAAAGAAATCGTCCCTTCAGATAAACCATAATCGTACATAAAAGTAGAAAAAGTACCAAAAGTACCCCACAATACAGCGGCGGAAATCCCCATAGCAAAACCGATTTTCTTTCTTTTTTCCATTACCGCACCTCAACTATATCGCTGAAAACACAACCTTATATACCTTGTAAAAAACATAAACGCTTTATAACGATTTTATACTGTGTTCTCGCTTCATAGTCAATAAGGACTTGAAAAAAATAAAAAAGCCTCTGCTAATATGGATTTATTCCCTATGAAGTTTTTTTAAGCCCTGAAGCGGCTTCACTGTTTAGTCTGGTTACAGCCAGCAACAGATATCGCCATAGCACCGAAGTACAACACTATACCGCCTATATAGAGAATAAGAAACTTCCAAAGAGCCTGGGAATCCCCGGTTAATATCGCGTCTATATCCACAAGACTAAAAGGAGTCAAATATGACATAAAAGAAACCGCCCCGCAGTTAAGAGCCAAAATACGCAAGAGCAAAAAAAACGCAAATACCATAGCAGCTGCTAAAAGACTCCTAACCTTTGAGACGCAAAGACTGGTAAAGAGAAGGGACATGCCGGCAAAAAAAATCAATAAACCATAAAAAGCCGCGTTAAGCACAAGAAAAGTATTACTCCAAAGAGAAAAACCATATAAATAATCAGCTAACCACCAAACCAAAGCAGCAGTACACACTAGTAAAATAAAAAGGCAGGCTGATAAGAACCTCATCTCGGTAGCAATAGCGATCTTCCCCGCCTCAACATCGCCTTGAGGGATATTCCCTCTTTTACCAAAACTAAAAGACGCTGTTAAAAGCATAATAAAAATAAATAAGATAATGACCAGCCAAAAATCATACAGCTCCCAGGCGATGAAAGCCAACAAATTATCTATATCTGGAGAATAGAATTTTTCCAGCGCTATAAAGGAAATACCGCCAAGCAAAAAAAGAAAAAAAACTAAAAGCCAGAACTTTTCCTTGGCCATTGTCTTCAGCATTACCCAATCTATCAATGACACACCTCCTATGAGACTGTCCAACTGCAAAAACTCAATGAATACTTATGATAGAAAAAAAGGACAACGGAAAATATCCGCTGTCCTTTATTATTCTGAGTTATTCTTATTATTCCTCTTTTTCTTCGGCGTCCTGTACCATATCGGCGATAGTTACCACGTCTTCTTCAGGTACGTAAGCAGGTTCTTCTTCCACTTTTTCCTCTTCCTTGACGGGAGCTGCTTCAGGCTGAGGACGTTCGGTAGTTTCCTTGATACTCAGACTGATTTTTTTGCTGTCTAAATCAAAGCCCAAAACTTTTACCTTGACGATATCACCAGGTGTCACCGCATCCTCGGTCTTTTCTACCCGAGTCCAGGACAGCTGAGAGATATGAACCAAACCTTCTACGCCAGGTTCTAACTGTACAAAAGCACCAAAAGTAGCTGTACGTACAACTTTAGCCTCAACAATGGCGTCTACAGGATATTTATCCGGCACAGTAGTCCAGGGATTGGGAATAAGCTGTTTTAAACCTAAGGAAATCTTTTCGTTTTCCCGATCTACACCTAAAACGTAAACATCGATTTCATCACCGATATTTAAAATTTCAGAAGGATGATTTACACGATACCAGGCCATCTGGGAAACGTGCAGTAAACCGTCAACACCGTCTAAGTCAACGAAAGCGCCAAAGTTGGTAATACGCTGCACCACACCGTGTCTGGTCTGACCTTCCTCGATTTCAGCCCATACTTTATCATGTTTTTTGGCCTTTTCCATTTCCAAATAGGCTTTTCTGGAAAGAATGAGCTTATTGTGGTTTTTATCGCATTCCAAAACTTTAAAGCTGATGGTTTGATCTTTATATTTGTCCAGCTGGTTAACGAAACCAAGTTCCACCAGAGAAGCGGGAACAAAACCCTTAAGGCCCACATCTACTA
>CAWVFN010000040.1:0-2805 GCA_963928475.1 Bacillota bacterium | reverse complement strand
CGAAAGCAATAAAGAAGTTTTGGAACGTGCTTCTGTTGTATTTATCGCGGTCAAACCCCAGGTTTATCCTGAAATAGCTGATATTATTGCTGATAACTATCGGGAAGGGCAAATAATTATTTCTATTATGGCAGGGGTAGCTTTAGAAAATATAAGCGCCAAATTGCCTAAGGCTAAAATTGTACGTATTATGCCCAATACGGCTATGTCTGTAGGTGCTGGGGTATGTCTTTTTACTGCCAATGAAAATTTGACCGAAAAAGAAAAGGACTGGTTAATAGAAGTTCTTTCTTCCCTGGGTTTAGTTGAGGAAATAAAGGAATCTATGATGGATGGAGCCATGGCCATATCCGCTTCTGGACCGGCTTTTTACTACACAATGGTGGAAAGTATGGTATTAGGTGGTATAGAGGTTGGTTTACCCAAAGCGTTAGCTCTTGATTTGGCTGTTCAGACCATGCTGGGATGCTCAAAATTATTGCTAAAAACCCAGAGCGAACCTTCAGTTTTACGGGATAATGTTTTAAGTCCTGGCGGTACTACCATTGAAGGCATTAGATGTCTTGAAACCAGTGGTTTCCGTGGTGCCGTTATTGAGGCAGTGGCGGCCACAGCGGCTAAGGGAGCAGCTATGAGCGGAAAAAAATAGCAATTTTATTAGAGAGGGAGGAAAAGCATGACAGGCTTAGTAATAACACTGCTTAAATTTGTGAACATTGCCTTTGAAGTGTACTTTTTTATCTTATTAGCGCGCGTTGTCCTCTCTTGGGTAAGAATTAATCCTTACAGCAAGTTTTATCAGTTTATTTTTAGTTTAACAGAACCTCTTTTGGCGCCAATCCGTAGACTGATTCGAGTGTCTCCTACCATGCCAGTGGATTTTTCTCCCATGGTTTTAATGTTGATACTCATTGTTGTGGAGAGATTAATATATTTTCTTATTACGCTTATGTTATAAAGAGAATTATAGTCCCCTTTCCCTTTGGGAAAGGGGATTTTTTATATAATAAAAAAGACCCTGGCTATAGCCGGGTCTTAAAGTTCGGGGATATTCTTTTGGTCTTATCTTTAACTACAGTTTGGCAATAATAGTTATTTTTCAGACAGCATTGTCATTTTGCGGATTTTTACTTTCTTCTGGCAGAAGGCATTTGGGCAGAGGGAAAGCGGCTCCCAAGAAGGAGGAGATGAGCAGGATAATCAAATTATCAATGGGGAAGCAGAGAATAAGTACCATAGCGGACATAAGGGGTTTGCGCATCACCATAGCCACTAAAGAAGCTGTTGTTACCAGCACGCAGTAAATACTGTCTATACCAACTAATTGAGCGATGCCGTAGCCAAGGCAGAGACCGGAAAAGATAATAGGGAAAATATTACCGCCGCGCCAGCCGCTGTAGAAACAGATATTACCCATAATAAGTTTAATAAAGCCGGTGAGAAAGAGGATGGCGATAGTCATGGATTCCCATTCTGCCATTATTATCTCCATTTGGCTTTCGCCGGCAAACATGGTATAGGGCAGGAATATTCCTACTCCGCCTAAAATAACGCCGCCTAAAATAGATTTGATTACTGGATATTTTTTTAAAGGCTGAAAGGCCTTTTTAAGAAAGGCGCCGGACAAATAGTATAGATAGCCTCCGGCGACTCCAAATAACAGTAAGAGAGGATACCAGACAAGTTCAGATGTATTTATATCTGTGGCGCCAAAACGGGGCAGCTGCATGGGTGGGACAAAGATGGAGTTTAAAAGGGCGAACATTCCCAGACCACCGAAAATAGCGGTAAAATAAAGCAGGGTTTTGGCTTTTTTAGGTAGTACTATGCTTTTTGTCTCTTCCTCAAAGGGGGCGATAAAACCAAAGAGGGGGGAACCGAAAATAACGCCTAAAGTAGCGGACATCCCTATTTGAGCTATATCCCTTATTTCTTTGATGGAATATTTAAATCTATGTCCTACCCAGGTACAAAATCCGGCTATTACCCCGGTTAGACCTGCTTCAGGTCCGAGACAACCGCCGAAGATCAAGGGCAGTAGGGCAGAAACAGCGAGGACTGGCAGATTATCATAGGGATAGCCTCCGGTTTTTTTTACTTCCCCCATAACCTCATTTAATTCCTGGGGGTAAGGCCCGAATTTTTTGCTCCATAAGCCTGTGATGACACCGCCGGCGGCACAGACAATAAGTGGGTAAAGGGTAAAATTAAAGTATTCTTGTCCTATATTCCACACTAAATTGATACAGGTTGACATGATTTTTAGCAGGATCCAGGTGGCACCTGCTACGACAGCGCCTAAAGACAGGGCAAGAATTATTAACAGGAAAGTAGTTTTTACTTTTTGCATGGGTGTGAGATTCATCTGCTTTGTGTGCTCCTTATTTTAGCTGTGAGAAAATTTTGCCGATACTGTCATGAAAAATAAGATCGGCCTTATTGTCATAGGGTGTAGAGTCTCTGTTAATGAGTACCAGTTTATCCCCGCTGTAGTAATTGATCAAACCAGCGGCTGGATATACTACCAGAGACGTACCGCCGACTATTAGCATATCAGCGTCTCTTATAGCCTGACAGGCGCCGTTTATAATTTGGCTGTCCAGCCCTTCCTCATAAAGGACAACGTCAGGTTTAATAATGCCGCCGCATTGACACCTTGGCACGCCTTCAGTTGTGAGGATCGTATTTTCATCGTAAAAGCGATGACATTTTTCACAGTAGTTCCTTTTTACGGAGCCATGAAGCTCATATACGTTTTTGCTGCCGGCTTTTTGATGTAAGCCATCAATATTCTGGGTCACCACA
>CAWVFN010000039.1:0-15063 GCA_963928475.1 Bacillota bacterium | reverse complement strand
ACAACAATAATTAAAAAAGGAATTGAACCGCATTACGCAAAATATTTATTAGGTCATTCAAAAATATCTACAACAATGGACATCTATACCAAGATTAAACCTTCTGACTGCCTTGACAGTTTAAAGAAAATAGGAATGGCTTAATTAAAAAAAGTGCTTAAAAAGTGCTTGCAGAAAAATATTTAATTCAATTATGGCCTTGCAAATAATTCCGTTTGTGTTATTATTTAATTACAACGGATTTTAATATATTTCTGTGATTCACATAGATATATTAGTTGTATTCTGAATATTAGGGAGAAATTGTCATGAAACATCTTTTTACAGAAGGCAGAACCTTACCGGAAGCTTATCATACAGCTCTTGTGGCTTTATTGGAGCAGGGTGAGATTACGGACTGTCCGGCTTATAATACAGAGACAAAAGAATGTGCCATGACTTTTTATGTTGCCGAGCCCCTAAGGGAGCCGAGGATAAGCCGCTGTTTTATTGGCGGCCATCATGAGCTGCAGCAGTATGTAATGGAAGTTTGTGAGGGAATACTGGATTTTATGATCGGCCGTGATGAGAACCTTTGGGAATATACGTACCATGATAGAATCAAAAATCAGCTTCCCTTTATTATTGAGGAGTTGAGGCGTGATCCCGCTTCCCGCCGGGCTGTAATAGATGTTCGGGATAACTCAGTTGATATGTTTAATGATCATCCCGCCTGTTTACAGCATATTATGTTTATGATTCGCGGGGGTAAACTGGATATGAAGGTACTGATGCGCAGTAATGATGCTACAGAGGCTACCTTTATGAATGCCTTTGCTTTTATCGCTTTACAAAGCCAGGTGGCTGAGACTCTGGGAGTAGGTGTAGGCAGTTATACTCATACAGCCAATAGCTTTCATAGCTATAAAAAGGATTGGGATTTATTGGCCAACTATGTGAAGCGAATCAAGGAAGATAAAGACGCCACCTATGAATATGAGGGCTTTTACGATGCGCTGATGGCATCGGAAATACCCGAGATCCTCAAAATGGTAGAGGAACAGAAAAGAAAGTATGGTGTAGAATAAAAGAAGGCTCGTTTAGAGCCTTCTTTTGTTTAGGACAGTCTTATTTCATGTCTTTGTGTGATTTAAGCCGTATTTTATTTTGTTCTGACACAAATAGCCGGGCTGGGATCAGGTGTGATAATCTTATCTTTCCTTGCAGACGTCTATCCATTCCCGGTTATTGGCATATTTGGCCAGTTCCTCTGGGGTCAGTTCTATCATGCTGTTGCCGCTGCCGCAGGCTGGAAATACAGTGTCATAGGCCTGGAGGGATCTGTCAAGGTAAACCTCTACCTCTGGGGGAATAGCGAAGGGACAAACACCGCCGACGGCATGGCCTGTCATAGCCAGAGCTTCTTCAGGACTTAGCATTCTGGCTTTAAAACCAAAATAGCTTTTAAATTTTTTGTTATCTATTTTCATATGACCTGCTGTTACTATCAGCATACAGCCTTCGTCTTTGTGAAAGGACAGGGTTTTGGCTATACGGGCTGGCTCGGTGTGGATCGCCGCCGCGGCTAATTCCACAGTGGCGCTGGATTCAGCTAATTCTTGTACCTTATCGGCTAACCCAAATTGGGCGAAATATTCTTTTACTTTTTCAACAGACATTTTACCCTCCGCTTTTTTATTGTTATGGTTATTATAGCATAGAAAAAGAGCAGGGTAAAGAATTTATTGACATATGTCAAAAACATGGTATAATTAATTTGTAAGGTTATATAATAGTTTAGTTGCCTATAGATAATAGGAAAACTGTTGATATTCATGTATGTCCGTTGTGTAAAACAGATAGACTTTTTATATTGTCTTATATTATCATATAAAATTAGGAATCTGTTTTATCTCAGATAAGTCCGTGAAGGATCTCTATTTTCGACGTTAAGCCGATATGATGGTTAACGTCTATAATTTTATTTGTGTTGAAGAGAATAATATATAAATATATAAAAGAAAGGATGATTAAAATGTCGGCAGAAAAATTGGCGGTAACTTATGATATTGAAACAGGTGAGGTTTTTCAGCATTTTGGCCATTGCAAAAATTTTAAGGTTTATAATATAGCTGATAATAAAGTAGCTTCCTCCTCGGTAGAGTCTTCTGGCTCCTATGGCCACGGCGGCTTAGCGACATTTTTAGCAAATATCGGGGTAGAAATCCTCATTTGCGGCGGTATAGGCGGCGGTGCTCAGAATGCTTTACACGCGGCTGGCATTAAATTTTACGGCGGTGTGCAGGGACAGGCAGACAAGGCAGTAGAGGCTTATTTAGCCGGTGATTTAGCTTATAATCCCAATGTTCACTGTGATCATCACCACGATCATGGTAATCATCATGATCATAGCTGCGGCGGTCATAATGAAGGCGGCGGTCATAATTGCTGCGGCCACGAGGATTAAGCTCAGAGGTGAATGCAGCGAATTTTTTACAGTAAGGGAATAGACAATTAGGGGGAGATTCATGGAACAAAAGGTAAAACGTAAACTTACGCTGCGAGGTATTTTATCATTACTCGTTATTATTGTCATTGTCAGACAGGCTTTTCTTGGTCACTATGAGAATATTTTTTTAGGGGTTCTGACTCTGATTCTCTTTTGCGTACCCTTATTTATTGACCGCAAACTGGGTATAGATATACCTCCTACTTTAGAGGGGATAATTCTTTGCTTTATTTTCGCGGCGGAAATATTAGGGGAAATCAATTCATTCTATACCTTGATTCCTTATTGGGACACTGTGCTCCATACCATAAATGGTTTTCTCATGGCCGCTATTGGCTTTGCTTTAGTGGATATCTTTAATCGCAGTGAGAACTTTTCCCTGGCTTTATCACCGGTATTTTTGGCGGTGGTAGCTTTCTGCTTTTCCATGACCATTGGGGTTTTATGGGAGTTTTTCGAGTGTGGTATGGATCTCTTTTTTGCCACGGATATGCAAAAGGATACCTTTGTCAGCGTTATTAATTCCGTATCATTGAATGCCCAGGGTCTTAATATTGTGGAACATGTGCCTGTAGAAAGTTTAATCGTCAATGGTGAGGACTGGCTGTCTAAATACGGTGGCTATTTGGATATTGGTCTTTTAGACACAATGAAGGATCTTTTTGTTAATTTCATCGGTGCTGTAGTATTTTCCTTTATCGGTTATTTTTACGTTAAAAGCCGGGGCGAAGGTAAATTCGCCAAAAAGTTTATTCCTACCGTTAAAAAAGACTAAAAAAATAAAGGAACCCTGTGGGGTTCCTTTTTTATTGTCCATTTTTAGATTTGGAACGGAAAAAAGCTTTGCGATTATTATGCTGAGAAGAGGTATTTCACTTCTTTTTTTGATATCTAAATTATCTTAAATGTCTTTTTGCGGTTGTTTATTGATAAAATTTAGGCTGTGAAGTTATGGGCCTTTGAAGGTAGGCTCATTTTTTATTTTTTTAGCATAGTGTAATTAAGGTCTTGACAAATGAGAAAAATGTGTTATTCTAAATATATGAACAATCATTCATATGAAGGGATGTGCAAATATGGCTGATCAGAAAAAAGAAAATAATGATTTTATCCATGTGCATGAGGATGTTATTGAACGGGTTAACGGATCCATGCCTGATGATGAGATTCTCTACGAATTAGGGGATTTATTTAAGGTTTTTGGCGATACTACTAGAATTAAAATTCTTTATGTTTTATTGGAATCAGAAATGTGCGTTTATGATTTGGCTCAGGTCCTCAATATGACTCAGTCGGCTATTTCTCATCAGCTTCAGATACTGAAACAAAATAAGCTGGTAAAATTCCGCCGGGAAGGGAAGACTATAATTTATTCCTTAACAGATAGTCATGTCAGTACCATAATAGATCAAGGTATGGAACATATTTCAGAATAAGAAAGGAAGATCGACATGAAAAAAACTTACAAAATCTTGAATGTTGACTGCGCCAATTGCGCCAGAAAAATGGAGGACAAAATAAATAAAATTGATGGCGTGGAAAAGGTAACCATAAATTTTCTTACCGGCAAGCTCATCATTGAAGGCGATGAAGGTAAGTGGGATGACATTATGACCGCAGCTGCTAAGATATGCCGTAAAATAGACGCTGGTGCTGTTATTGAGCTGTAAGCAAGGTGTAAGGAGGAAGAGGTATGAGTTCTAATCAAAAGAAAATGTTAGCCCGTATAATAGTGGCTTTTGTCTTTTTTATAGCCGCTTTATTAGCGCCTTTAGCTTATCCCTGGAATTTTTTGTTTTTTCTTGTGCCTTATTTAATCATAGGCTGGGATATATTGTGGCGGGCTTTAAGAAATATTATCAGGGGTTCATTTTTTGATGAAAATTTTCTCATGTCCATAGCTACGGTAGGGGCTTTGATTTTAGGTGAATATCCTGAGGCCGTAGCGGTAATGCTTTTCTTCCAGGTAGGGGAATTGTTTCAGAATTACGCTGTGGAAAAATCCCGTGCTTCTATAGGTGCTTTGATGGACATATGTCCTGACCATGCCAATGTTTTGCGTGATGGCTTAATAGCCGAAGTAGACCCTGAAGAGGTTGGCATTGGTGATTACATAGTAGTAAAGCCGGGGGAAAAGATTCCTTTAGACGGGGTAGTGAGAGAGGGTAAAGCTGTGTTAGATCTTTCGGCTCTCACAGGTGAATCTTATCCTCGTGATGTGATACCAGGTGACGAGGTAGTGAGCGGTTCACTTAATACTAATGGTCTAATCACCGTGGAGGTCAAAGCGGAATATGAGGATTCCACGGTAGCGAAGATCTTGGATTTAGTGGAAAATGCCGCTTCTAAAAAGGCGAAAGCGGAAAATTTCATTACTAAGTTTGCCCGTTGGTATACGCCGCTGGTAGTAATAGCGGCTGTGATTTTAGCTGTATTGCCGCCGTTGCTGTTTGGCGGTGCTTGGGGAACCTGGATAGAGCGGGCTTTAATTTTTTTGGTTATCTCTTGTCCCTGTGCTTTGGTCATTTCTATTCCTTTGAGTTTTTTCGGAGGTATAGGTGGCGGTTCCAGGCAGGGTATACTGATAAAGGGCGGCAATTATTTAGAGGCTTTATCCCAGGCTGATACCTTTGTCTTTGACAAAACAGGCACATTGACTAAGGGAGTATTCCAGGTTACAGCTGTTCATCCAGAAGTTGTATCCGAGGAGGAACTGTTATATTTAGCGGCGGCAGTAGAAAGCTGTTCCAATCATCCTATTGCTGTATCTCTGTGTAATGCCTGGGGCGGAAGTATAGATAGTACCAAGGTAGAGAAGGTTCAGGAGATTGCGGGTAAGGGACTTAAAGGTGAAATTGACGGCAGGGAGATATATGTTGGCAATGCCGGTCTTATGAGTATAGCGGGAGCGGCTTATCGGGATTGCAGTCATACAGGTACCATAGTCCATGTGGCTCAGGATCATCAGTATTTAGGTCATATTGTTATTGCTGATATAGTGAAGGAAGAATCTAAAGGTGCATTGAAGAAATTAAAGGACTTGGGTGCTAAACATTTGGTAATGCTTACCGGTGATAGAGAACTGGTGGGCAGAAAGACAGCTGCTGATCTCGGCATAGATGAAGTCAAGGCAGAGATGCTGCCTGGTGACAAAGTAGCCTATGTGGAGGAACGTTTAGAACAGCGTCAAGGTAAAGGTAAATTAGTATTTGTCGGTGACGGCATTAATGACGCTCCTGTTTTAGCCTGTGCTGATATCGGTGTAGCAATGGGGGCCTTGGGATCTGACGCCGCTATCGAAGCCGCCGATATCGTGCTGATGGATGATAATCCGGCAAAATTAGCGGTAGCTGTTAAGATAGCCAGAAAAACCATGGTTATTGTAAAGGAAAACATAGTTTTCGCTTTGTCGGTCAAGGGTTTGGTGTTGGTTTTAGGCGCATTAGGCTGGGCTAATATGTGGGAGGCTGTTTTTGCTGATGTAGGTGTAGCGGTAATTGCCATTTTAAACGCTATGCGGGCTTTAGGTTTTGATAAAAAATAATAGCAGGTAAAAAATACCCCGGTGCTGCCGGGGTATTTTTTTACAATTAAAATTCAAGTAAAATAAGTTGAGTTTATTGATTATTTTTGTTATACTAATAAAAATATTATCTTCAGGAGTAGGATAGTAATGGGAGTGTTAAAGAAATTTTTAGTTTTTATCAGTATAGTGACTTTGATTCTTACTTTCTCCGCTGCCGGGGTTTTAGGGAGTGTAACGGGGGCTAAGACAGTTGCTTACGTTCCCCTGGATAACCGTCCAGTCAATACAGATAGGGTACAGTATTTAGCTGGTTCCATTGGTTATAATATAGTGATGCCTTCTGAGGATTTATACGCTACGAAACTGGATGGACAGCCTCTTAACAGCAACAAGACCCAATATGGTGATAGTCAGGCTATTTGTCAGTGGTTATTGTCCATGGAGGAGGCCGGCTGCGATAACTATGTCATATCCTTGGATCAGGTTTTTTCCGGTGGTTTAGTTAATTCCCGAGCCGCGGCTTTTGCGAATATGCCAGATATTTACAGTGATGTTTGGGCCGATCCTGATGATGATATAGGGGGATCTGAATCCCAAATTGACACTGTTATTTCCTGGGAAGAAATTACCGCCGCCGCGCCGGAGTCTCTTTATATAAATGATGTTTTAAAGGTGTTAGCCGCTGACGAGGATAATAATATTGTTTTTTTCGATACGGTAATGCGTTTAGCCTCGACTACAGGTTATAATGGTTATGGTCAGAGGGAATATGACGCTCTTAGAGAGTATGGTAAAGTTGGGAGAAAAGAGCTTGAGGCTGAAGAATTGACCCTTGACAATATTATTAAGGGCTATTTTTACAATGAGGAGGGAGAGCTCTGTGAAGAATCTTTAGCCAATGATTTTTCCGGAGCCAAGGAAAAACTGCTCAAAGCCGATGATAGATCTTTGATAAAGAATTATCTTAATTCTCGGGTGAGAAAGCTTTGTTTAATAGATAAAATGCTCAGTGATATTCCCGGCGGCGATAATGTTTATTATTTAGTGGGTATTGATGATTCCAGTCCTAATACGAGTATCCAATCTAATGAAATAAAGTATATAGAAGAAAAATTAGGCGATAACGGCCTCATCTTTGACGGTGCCGATGAACTGGCCATGATGTCTTTATCTTATCTCCATGAAAGTGAGAGAATCCAGCCAGTGCAGGTATATGTCAAGTATTTTGGCGGTCAGTCTGACGCAGAAAATGATCTTGAGACAGAAGAACTGGATAAAGTCATAGATAAGCATATTCAGGGCATAGGGGCAGTAAAAGCTTCTTCTCTTGGTACAGCGGATATTTCGGTGCTGGTGCTTACGCCGCCGAGGCAAACGGATTTGCGTTATTTTTACGCTGGTGAACTGGTAGAAGCCTACTTAGATAATGTGGAAAACCACGTACCAACTATCATCATTGATGAATCTGGTGGCAGTTATTACGGGGCGCTAGGCCAGAGACTGGTAAGTGAGACGGATTTAGGCTATCTGTTAGGCTACAGCAACTGGAATACCCGGGGCAATGCAGCTGGTATTGCCTTGAGCCAAGGTATAAGCCGTTATTCCTATTTAACTTCCGGGGAGGAAAAAAGCACTGAGTCTCACGAGGATTTTGTACGTTCCCTGACCTTTGCTCTGGTCAAAGATATTTGCTATGTGAACCAGGTAAAAAGTGAGATGGGTACATATATTTCCTCTTTAGGTTTGGATACTCATAATTTTTACGATGATGATGTTGATATAACTAGAATCAATGCTTATTTAGGTACTAAAATGAAGGATTGCGCCCAGGATATATTAGCTAATCTGAACGCCAGCAATATGATAGTAGACCTTGATAACTATAAGATAAAGGGCATTAAGAATATTGAGTTGAGCGATTTTTCTTTCCCCTGGTATCGAGTATTTGAGTGCCGTTTTGCAATTGATTTAGAGGGCTTAGGCGATGCCTATGAGGATATTGCGGAACCGGAAGAAGTTATCATCTATCATGAAGCTTATGTAAATGGTTATGATGATGGCACCTTTAAACCTAACAATAGTGTGAGTAGGGGTGAGGTAGCAAAAATGATGGTTACCGCCCTTGATTTAGCCACTTCAGCTTATGAGGGGCTTTTCCCTGATGCAGATAGAGATTCCTGGTATACTCCTTATGTAGAAGTTATGGCTAATAAAGGTTATATGACAGGCTATGAAGATAAGACTTTTCGTCCGGGAAATCATATGACCAGAGCCGAGTTTGCCGCCTTTCTGGTGAAATATTCCCGGGCTCAAGGCAATAAATCTGAGGGGAAAACTGAGGACTTTAACGATGTGCCGGCGGATAAATGGTATTATGAGTATATTAAGGAAGCTTCATCTTTAGGCTTGGTCAGCGGTTATACAGACGGCAGTTTCCGGCCTGAAAATGAGGTGACAAGATGTGAGGCTGTAACGATGATCAATCGTCTTTTAGGCCGGGATTTAGAGTCTGAAGGAGTATCTGAGGCACTGATAGAATCAAAGAATCCTTTTAAAGATATAAAAGTTGGTTATTGGGGCTATTTCGCGGTTTTAGAGGCTGCTGTGGATCATAGTTATATAGTAGAGCCGTAATCTGGGTTACAGGTTTTAAAAATCCCCCGTTTGAAAATCAAACGGGGGATTAAAATAATAATTATATATATTATATCTTTTTAATTAGAGAACTGATTCAATGATTTCTTCCAATTCTTTAGCGTTATCATCGATGAAGTGCATTAATCTCATGATATGGGCGAGATAGTAATACCATTCATATTCGTTGTAATCTTCCCAGAAATTGAAGTAGTCAGTAGCCCAGTTGAAGAGATAGATATCGGCGGCCAGCATCATATAAGGGAAGGCTTTGGCTTCTTCCTTGGTCAAGGGAGAAAGGGTACCTTCGTTTTTCAGATAGTCGTTGTAACCCTGGAGGAAGGTTTTAATACGATCCATATGCAAGGTGCCGTCCTGCATGGCTTCCCAAGCTGAAACGGTATAGGTCAAACCAAAGCAAATGTCAAAGAGACGATAGTCTAATTTAGACCAGTCAAAGTCAAAAATACCGATACATTTACCGTTTTCCCATTTTACGTTGCCGGGATGATAGTCGCAATGGCAGGGGGTTTTGGGAGCTTTGTTCAGCATACCGGAATCTTCCAAACCTTTGCGGGCTTTATCGCAGTAGGCGATAACTTCGTCAACAGAGGATTTGTATAAGATGATATAACGATCTCTTTCAGGAATAGGAAGACCATCGGGACAATGTTTAAAATGATCTTTTTTGACTTCCAAGAATTCATAGATCTGAGGTTCAGCTTTTTCCCCAGGATTAAAGCCATTGGTGAAATTGTGGAATTTGGCCTGTAAAGCACCGAAGTTGTAGTCTTCTTCCGGAGTCATATTGGTATTGAGCCAATCATAGGTATCGTCGCCATACAAGTATCTGTAAATAGCGAAGGGATAAACTACTTTTTCGCCATCGACATCTTCCTCAACTTTGGTGAAGGTTTCGCCAGAGGGAAGGGGAATAACACCGGCGGCAACGTCCATACCCTTTTCGATAGCATAGGTTACCAGGGAGTGTTCAACTTTAATATCTTCATCTGTAGCTGTGGGGCGGTATTTGCGAACAAAATAGTCGATAGGTTCGCCGTCAGCTTTGGTCATTTCCACACCGAAGCTTCTGTTTACATAGCCGCCGAAAATTTCATATACTTTGTCCAAGGTACCAAGTTTGTAAGTATCTTCTACCAAAGTTTTAATTTGTTTGAACTCAAAAGATGTTTCTTTTAGAAGTTCTTTGCCTTGTGGATTAATCATTTCATGCCCTCCCAAAATTTTCTAAAAAGATAGTATGCAGAGTTTATCGAGACCGTCTTAATATGTAAAACAAAATGGAAAACCAAATGGTCTCGCTGCAATATAATGCAAAATATATGCCAGAAAATAAGCAATGTGTATAATGTTTTGTGGTGCGGTTTCTGTTGCCAATGGAGATAATCTGTAAGTCATTTTTGAATTTTAAGTCATATATGACTTAATAAAAATGATTTGATTCCCCCTTTATTCTGGTTTTTTTCTAATAAAGTCTATTTTTTCCTCAATTTTTCCGTTAAATTTGTTTAATTTTTTAACAATATTATATATTTTTCTATCCTTGTCTTTATTTTATGTTGCCGCGTCTTGATGTGAAATTTTTGTCTTGTATTTTTTTCTCTCAGGTGATAAAATTTTTTTATTGATAACGGCTGCTGAAATATAACGCATAGGCAAGGGGGTTAGCAATATGGCTTTACAAAGGGGAATTCAGGTATTATCAGAAAATAAAATGGCAGAGATTCATGAAAAGGCGCTGAAACTGCTTTGGGAACGTGGTATAGTTTTTGAAAGCGATGATGCTATAGCGATATTTAAGAGTCATGGCGCAAAGGTTGAGGATCATACTGTTTTTTTCCCAAAAGATATGGTGGAACAAGCCTTATCCCAGTGTCCTTCTAAATTTGAGTTAAAAGCTCTTAATCCGGAAAGAAATGTAATAGTTGGCGATGGTTTATTAATTCATCCTGCCGGTGGTGAGGTGTTTGTCAATGATAGCGGCGTCAGACGCAATCCTACCTTACGGGATTTCGCTGATCTGCAAAAGATTTACCAGGCCTGTTCTGAGGTAGATATAGCTGGTTACCAGCCTTTAAGCCCTGGTGATGTTGATGAGCGGGTCAAGGGCTTATATTGTACTTTAGTTTCTATGCGTCATGCTGATAAACCTCTTTTATCACCCATGGAATTAGACACTATAGCCCAGAAGGAGGAGGATCTGCATCTTTATGAGATCGCCTTTGGCAGTGCTGATTATTTAGAGAGCAACTATGTAACTTGGCATGCTGTATGTCCTAATTCGCCCTTTTTCTATTCTAATTTTGCCTGTGATGGTATAAAGGTTTACGCTGAACACAATCAGCCTGTATTGGTGGTTTCCGCGCCAATGACCGGTATTACCTCGCCAATCTATCTTTATGGTACTGTCATTATGACGGTAGCTGAAATTTTAGCTGGTTTAGTTTTGGCTCAGCTTGTAAAACCGGGGGTACCTGTTATACCTTCCGCATCTCTTACTTATGGGAATATGCGTTATGCTACTTGGGAATGTGCCTCACCTGATACAGCTCTTTTGCTGGGTGCTTCGGTACAGATGTTCAAAGATTTTTATCATTTGCCATCCAGGGCGCAAACTGGTGTTACCAGTTCTAAGGCCATTGATTATCAGGCTGGTTTAGAAACTATGCAGAGTTTTCTTTTCACGGCTCTTTGCGGTGTTGATCTATGCAGTCAGTCAGTGGGCAGTTTAGAAAATCTTATGACAACCTCTTTAGTAAAAACCGTGCTTGACAATGAAATAGTAGCCAGAGTTAGGTATATGCTCAAGGGCATGGAAACCCAGGGAGAATATGATGGCATGGATATTTTGTTGCAGGCTGTTCCCTGTCAAGATTTTCTTACTGATGAAGCCACGATAGCTCATTTCCGCGACGGCTGGCAGCCCTTGGTTTCCGATTGGCGTACCTATGACGCCTGGAGTCAGAGTGGTTCACCTGATATTATAGACACAGCTCAGAAACAGGTGGATTTGATATTGTCTGAGGCGCCGGACTCACTGTTAGAGTCTGAGCAGGAAAAGGCTCTCTTGGATTATATAAAATTTGTGGAAAAAAATTTGTAAAATCAGATATGCTGGCAGGGTATTTTTTAACCGTTGCTGTGAACTAAAAAATGTTAGTTTTTGAGATATCATTTCGGCCATGCTGGAAAATAATAGAGTGGATAGTTTGAATAATGCCTTTGAGGCATAGTAATACAAAGAATATAACTATTAGACATAAAAATTATTACGTATTATAATCTAAGGGTAGAGAAAATTTTATTTCTCTACCCTTAAATATTTAAGACTTTATTTTTTTACGGCAGTGCAATGGTAAAAAAAAGTTTTTCCATAGGCTGGTTTTTTTAATAATAAAAGCCATCTGGCCATAAAATAGACCCGTATAAGAGGTGAGATAAATGCAGGAATTTGAGCGGATTAGCAAAGATTTTCAAAGAGAGGAAGTAGGAGTTTATGGTGATTTGCCTAATTCTACCAAGGCTTTGATTTCGCTGGCTCTTGTTACTACCCTTGGTTGCCCCGAGGATATAGCTTCGGAAATAGATTTTGCTCTTCAGGCAGGAGTAGCGCCGGCAGCTATTGGTGAGGCGGTTTTGCAATGTACGCCCTATGCTGGTTTCCCCAAAGTTAAAAAAGCCTTAAAAGTGGTATGTGACGATTTAGCAGCCAGGGACATGGCATTAGCTTTAGCTTCTAATACCGTGGTTACCAAAGATGAACGCCGGGAAAAAGGCTTGGCGGTTCAGTATAGAATTTTTGGCCGAGAAACTATAGATGCCAATAGGAAAGGTGCTGCCGCTGATGTAAAGCATATCCAGGACTATTTATCCGACTATTGTTTTGGTGATTTTTATACCAGAGGCGGTATGGTTTTGGCGGAAAGAGAGCTATTGACTTTTTGTATCATAGCGGCTTTGGGCGGCTGTGAACCTCAGCTGAAAGCTCATATAGCCGGAAATTTACAGATTGGCAATGACAGAAGTGTATTGCTGTCAGCTCTTACCTGGTCTATTCCCTATATTGGTTTCCCCCGCAGTCTTAATGCTCTTAAATGTATTGAGGAAATGACAAAGGAGTGAAAATATGAAAGATTTAGAGAATAGTGTTATTTTTCCACGAGGAGAGGAAAATCCTTATGGTCAGTATTTTGTGGGCCAGAGTTATCTCAATATGTTATCCGTTTCCGGTGTGCCCATTGGCAACGTAACCTTTGCCCCTGGCTGCCGCAATAATTGGCATATACATGAGGCGTCCCAGGGCGGCGGGCAAATCTTACTCTGTACTGGGGGCAGGGGCTGGTATCAGCAGTGGGGAGAAGAACCGCGGGAACTTAAGGCCGGTGATGTGGTAATGATCTCCCCAGGCATCAAACACTGGCACGGTGCCGCTAAAGACAGCTGGTTTGTACACTTATCTGTAGAAATCCCTGGTGAAGACAGCGCCACAAAATGGCTGGAGCCGGTGACAGCTGAGGATTACGAAAAACTGAAATAAGGGTATCGGCAATGTTTTCTGCCATAGACTCAGTCGAGGCCTTAGATTTCTTGGATTTACCGTCCTTTTCCTGAAAAAATGGGAAAAGGACGTTTTTTGGCGGTTGATAAGCTGTTCTTAAGGCTATTTACTCCTGAAGGATTTTGACAGTTGATTTAAAGCATCTTTTAGTGTAAAATATGGTTAGTTTAAACTAACCATATTAAAAATTAAGGTGGTGATGTTGTGAAAGATTACGAAAAGTTATCCAGAGATCATTTTAATAAACAGGCGCCGGTTTATGATGAGAGAGATAATTTATATTATTCTGGTCCGGCGAAGATCAGTTGTCATGATGCTGCTGTTTATTTATCTTCACATGATTTTGCTTCTCTTTTAGATGTAGGGTGTGGTACAGGCTATTTTTTAGCTTTATTAGCTCAAAGTAAGCCAGCTGCCTATTATGGCTTAGACATTGCCCAGGAAATGATAAAGGCAGCTTTAGATAAAAATATCCCTGGGGCAGAGTTTAAACTGGGTACTGCTGATAACTTGCCCTATAGTGATAATACCTTTGATATTGTCACCTGCATACAAAGTTTTCATCATTATCCCTATCCTGATAAGGCTATGCAAGAGGCTTTACGGGTATTAAAGCCAGGGGGGCTTTATCTATTGGCTGATACTGGTATCGGCGGTTTAGGTGCCTGGATTGATAATCATTTGATTTTCCCCTTTATGAACAGCGGTGATTATCGTACAGATAATAAAGAAGGTATTGGCCGGCGCATGGAAAAAAATGGCTTCAGGGTCATAGAAAGAAAAAGGGTAAAGAGATTTATTTATCGGGTAGTGGCGGAAAAACCCGGGAATTACTTAGAGATTGACGCGGAACCATAAAAAAAATGAACAGCTTTTACTGTTCATCTATGTTTAAGCGGGAGAGTAATTCTGAGATTATATCCTCAGGTCCCCTTATGCCTTCATCTATAGTTATATCGGCATATTGGCTATACAAAGATTGCCGCTCTTGGAAAATGGCCTTCAGATCCTGTCCTGGTTTATAAACGACACCGCGGTTTTTAATATTATCCAGGCGCTGTTCTAATTTATCCAAAGGCAGGCGCAGATAAACCACTGTGCCAATGTTTTTGAGATGGTTCATAGCCTCTTTACCGTATACCGCGCTGCCGCCAGTGGCTATTACAGCCTTTTCTGCTTCAATTTTCTTTAAAATGTCATTTTCCAAGTTAATAAAGCCCTCTACGCCATTTTCCGCTATAATATCTTTTAAGAGCTGATTTGTTTGTTCCTGGATAATCAAATCCGTATCAATAAACTTATAGCCGATTATTTTTGCTAAAATAACGCCGATAGTACTTTTGCCTACACCTGGCATACCAATAAGAATAATATTTTTCATAATTTTTATCCTAAGAAAGTAAAAAGGGTTAGCCTTTTGGCTAACCCTTTTAATCTACATTAAATTTAGGTCAAAGTTTAAATTATTTGCCCAATAATTCTTTGCAGAGGTCGCAAGCAGCAGCAGCGTCAGCGGCAGTGCCGTCAGCACCGATTTCATCAGCGAATTCCTGGGATACAGGAGCGCCACCAACGATCATTTTGCAGGTCATGCCGTTTTCTTTGAAGAGGTCGATGGTTTCTTTCATGGCCAACATGGTGGTGGTCAACAAAGCGGACATAGCAACGATTTCAGCACCGCTGTCTTTAGCAGCTTTGAGGAAATCTTCGGGGGGAACGTCGATACCAACGTTAATTACGGTGAAACCAGTGGATTCGAGCATCATACCGACCAAGTTTTTGCCGATGTCATGCAAGTCACCTTTAACGGTACCGAGAACAACTTTACCCAAGGAA
>CAWVFN010000038.1:0-9893 GCA_963928475.1 Bacillota bacterium | reverse complement strand
GAGATAACTGATAATTATTGCCGTATTGAAATAAAACAAGGCAAAGCCTTGGCTATCTGGCAAAAAAATAATTTTTCCAGCAGGATTTAAGGGAGAAAAGTTTAAATAATTAATGTGATTTACATTGTTTAGAGGTATGAATTATGTCTGCTAAGGAAGAATTTATTAGCGTATATAAGGAAAATATTAAAAGAGAAGGCAGTGATAAGCTTTTAAATTTTCTCAAAGAACGCAGTGATTTTTTTTCCGCTCCCGCCAGCAGCCGTTATCATATGGCAGTAGAGGGTGGATTAGTCAGACACAGCCTGAATGTTTATAGTTGCTTAAAGGAGTACGTTGAGAGAGATAGGGTTAAAAATGTGTATAACCTGAATCCCTCTGAGGAGACAGTAGCCATAATAGCTTTGCTTCATGATGTATGTAAAATTAACTGTTATAAACCTGGTTTCCGCAACGTCAAGGATGACGAAGGACGATGGATGCGCGTTCCTTCGTATACCTATGAGGATTTATTGCCCTATGGACATGGTGAGAAATCAGTTTATATTATCAGTGGTTTTATGGATCTATCCAGGGAGGAAGCCTTTGCTATCCGTTATCATATGGGCTTTTCCGGCAGTGAGGATAACCGCCAAGTGGGAGATGCTTTTAGATTATTTCCCCTGGCTTTCGCCTTGTCTACAGCGGATATGGAAGCGACATATTTTTTAGAGAATGTTCAGTAGGTGAATTATATTTATGAGTTATGGTAAAGGTGTTGGTTATTCCGAGAAGATTAATAGACCGGAATTTCAGAAATTTAAACCCAAAAACTTATCGGCAATATCTCTATTAGCTCTTTTTTTGGCGCCAGTGGTCATGCTAATATTTGTGGTATTGGCTATAACTGGAAAATTAGGTTGGAGTATAGCTCTTATTTTGGGTGGGCTTTGTGGTTTGCTGCTTATTGTTCTGTACTATTGGACTTCGTCCCATAAAAAAGAGGTTAAAACTATGGACGGAGTTTTAATAAAGAAAAAGCGGCTGCGCAAAAAGGGAACCACCGATGATAAAGATGTGATATTCTTATTAGTTTTTGAAATGGCTGATGGGAGCGAAAGGAAAATTAATGTAACAAAATTGAAGCCATTGTTTAAATACTATCAAGTAGGAGATTTGGTTAGATTTCATCCAGGGCTTACTTATCCAGAAAAACAGAAAAAGCTTTTTGATGATAAAATAGTCTGTGTTTCCTGTGGTAAACTAACTGACGCTATAAGAGATAAATGCTGTAATTGTCATTTGCCTTTGTTGAAATAGAAATAAACAGCCGATAAACGGGAATTTTTTGCATAATTCCCGTTTTTTTTATTTTTACTCTTTACAAAACATAAAAATGCAGATATAATAATTTTCTGACTGTGATAAAATCAAATCCAAAAGAAGGAGGAGTGGTAAATAAGCTTTACAGTTAGGCTGTAAAGGGGAAATTTTACAAAAATGGAGGAAAAACAATGTCGAGTGTAACTAAAGATTTGAAAAAGCATAAGCTTAGTACAGCTACGGTTTTCTGTATGATTTTCTGCATGGTTTGCGCTGGTTCCTATGGTATTGAGGATATGATTCCCGCGTCAGGACCTGGTCTAACCATTCTTTTGTTGATTGTATTGCCTTTTTTCTGGAGTATACCTCAGGGATTAGTTGCCGCGGAATTGGGTTCCGCCATACCGGAAGAGGGGGGCTATTACCGCTGGATATCCAGAGCTTTAGGAGAGTACTGGGGTTTTCAGGCCTGCTGGTGGCGGACAGTATCAATTTATGTTGATTCTACTCTTTATGTAATCCTATCGGTTAGTTATATTTCCTCTATGGTCAATATGACTGGCTGGCAGGAATTTGTGCTAAAAGTATTTTTTATTCTCGCTTTCAGCTATATTAATATACGGGGACTAACCGTGGTGGGAAGAGTGGCCTCATATTTTTCCATAATCGTGATAGGCTCATTTTTAGCTCTGATAATGGTTGGTTTTGCTAACTGGCAGTATAATCCTGTGGTTCCATTTATACCACCGGGCCAAAGCGGACTTGAAAGCGTTGGGCTTGGTATAGCTATCTGTATGTGGATGTACGCTGGCTATGAGTCAATGTCGACTATGGCAGGGGAAATGGAAAATCCCCAGGTCATATCGAGAGCGACTATTTTGTCTGTACCTGCTATTATGCTTTTATATATATTGTCTACTATAGCTTGTTTAGCGGCTGTGGGAAACTGGCAGATGTGGGGAGTTGAAGAGGGCATATCCTTTGGCAGTGTTTCCTACTTATTAGGCTATCCTGCCTTAGGTTCTGTATTTGTCATAACAGCTGTTATTGCTAATCTTTCTATGTATAATAGTTATTTAGCTTCTGGTTCCAGGGGATTTTTTGCTTTGGCTGATGATAATCTATGCCCCAGATTTTTTAAGAAGCTCCACCCTAAGTATAAGACTCCTCATACGGCTATAATAGTTATGGCCATAACAAATTTGATACTTTGTGAAGTGGGTTTTGATACTTTAGTCGTTATTGACGTCTTTTTATTGATGTTTGCCTATATTCTTATCTATATAGCGGCTGTGGTATTAAGGAAGAAAGAACCTGATCTAAAACGTCCATTTAAGATTCCCTTAGGCACTAAGGGGTTAGCCATTATGTGCACACCTCCGATTATATTAGCGGTTTTAGCACTTTTTACTAACGGTTATTCTTATTTTATCGGTGGCTGTATAGGTGTTATATCCGGTCCTGTGGTATATTATTTTTGTAAGAAAAAATACGGCGGCTTTGACGGTAACCACAGCATGACCAAGGTAGACAAAAAGACAAGCACCATATTAATTGCCATAATGTTATTGATGATAATAGGCAGTTTATTGCTTATGCTGTTATAAAAATAAAGCTCCGGCCTAAGCCGGAGCTTTTTTATTTTAGGTTGAGCCGTGAAAAAACTGTCAGAGCATTTTGGTAAAATACTTTTTCCCATTCTTCTTCTGGAACTATGGCTTTACTAAATTCTATATATTCCTTCATGGGAGATAAGGGCCAATCACTGCCATATAAGACCTTATCATAATTATGTATTAATTTTAAGGCCAGGCGGTGATAGCCGATGATTTGACTGTCGTTTTTTACCCGCCGCAAATTGCCGCCGACATACAAACCTGATATATCCACAAAAATATTAGGATTCCTGTAGGCAACCTCGGCGCCGTCTATAATCCAAGGATTACCCATATGAGCAAGTATAATTTTAACATCCGGGTACATTTTTGCCGCCTCATCACCGATTAAGGGGTGGGCGTATTTTAGCAGAGCCTCCTTGCTGAAGGTATCGCCGCTGTGAAATATAACGGGCAGATTATATTTTGCCGCCAGCTCAAAGGCAGGTGCGTAAACCTTATCCGTTAAGTAAAAGTGATAATAGCCGCCGTATATTTTTAAACCTACCAAATGGTTATCAGTTTTTATCTTTTCTTCCAGTATTGCCGCTGTTTTTTCGTTAAAGGCATGGGGATTTATGCCCATTGCGTAATCGGCTTCAGGATAATTATTAAAATCAATACCCATAAGAGCCGGCGCATTTTTGTCCGGCATGGAGGCATCAGGGCTTTCAGCAATACCCAAGGCGATACCATAGACGTTATTATTAGCGCATTCCGCTGCGTAACCTTGAGGACTATGATCTATACCGTATTCTTCGGCATGACTATAGAAGGACTTTATGTTGGATAGGTGTAAGTGACAGTCAATAATCTACAAAGTCATCACTCCATTTCAATTATATATCTCTTAAATATAATAACATAAATTGTAAAGTAAGAGTAGTTATTTATAAAAATAAACCTAAATTCCTGCGGTAATCAAGATAAGAATAAAAGTCTTGCAATTATTCTTTGGTTATAGTATAATACTACAGGTGATGCGGATATGGCGGAATTGGCAGACGCGCTAGATTCAGGTTCTAGTGAGGGCAACCTCGTGGAGGTTCAAATCCTCTTATCCGCACCATTTTTTTAAGGCGATCGCGATAGACCGCCATCGGGAAATCGATTTGAGAAGATAAACTCAAGGAGGAGATTATTATGGCCGACAAAAAAAATGATAAGGAAAAGACCCTGATTTGTAATTATTACAACAAAAAACCGGTGGCTCCTAAAGACGGAAAGGAATGTTATAATTTTGAACCCGTTAATCACGATGCCTATACTTGTGTAGGCAGAGCTTGCGGCGATTGCTATTACAGTAAAAAGGCTTAAGAACAGAATAACTATATGCCTTCCAATTCTTATGGAAGGCATTTTTATGTATTTGTTGTCTTTTATTGTGGAAATTTTGCAAGTCAGGAAGATTTGTGCTGAACTGGCAATGATTGTAAAATATTTTTAAATTTGGTAGTAAAAATTTGCGAAAAGCACCTAATTATCCAAATTTTTTTAATTGAAATCACCGCCGCTAAAGGGTATAATAAATTCTGAAAAAAGTATAGCTTTTTAGCGAAAAACCAGCAATAAAATAAACGGAAAACAATATCTTTCTATATATAAATTTAACTTAAATCTCTATAATATTGAGTAGAGAACAGAGGTGAAAAATATGAAATTTGCCGTATCGGGAAAAGGCGGAGTAGGAAAAACCACATTATCGGCAAATCTCGCCTTTACAATGCGTGATAAAGGCTATACGGTAATAGCCATAGACGCTGACCCGGATCTCAGTTTAGGTACTGTGTTAGGTATTCCTGAAGAGGAAGTAAATAATTTACAGCCAGTGGTTGAAATGCGTGAGATGATTAAAGAGAGAACCCAAGGTGATGGTTCCTATTACGTATTAAACCCAGAGGTTGATGATATTTTAGATGATTACTCCATCGATGTTGAGGGTATAAAGTTTTTAAAAATGGGTGCGATCAAGTCAGGTGCCAGCTCTTGTTATTGTCTGGAAAATACCTTTCTTGATTCTTTAGTGCGTTCAATAGTAATAAAACGCAAAGAGGCTATACTTCTTGATATGGGTGCCGGCATTGAGCATTTGACAAGGGGTACCTCCCGCTGTGTCGATTGTCTTATAATCGTGGTGGAACCTTCGGTTGTAAGTACGGACACAGCGAAAGTAACAAGAAAGTTAGCTGAAGATATAGGTATAAAACATATTTATTATGTGGGAAATAAGATTCGCAGACCTGAAGAGATAGAATTTCTCAAGAAGAAATTACCTGCAGACAGTATATTAGGCTGTATAAGCTATAACGATTATCTTCTCGATCAGGCTATGGGCTTAGAATTGGATGATAATTGCGATAACGCTAAGCTGTTTAAGGAAGAAGTAGAGAACATCTTCAAGGCGATAGTACAGCGTCATGGCGACGCTTAATAATTAAAGTTTGTTGTTAAGATTTGGTCACAATGTTATTAAAAGTTACCATAAATAAATTTTACCAAGGAGGTAAACCATGCCCAGATTTAGAGATACGGACTTAAATTTATCCCCATCAGTGCCTCGTAAGGAACGGGTAAAAGATCCTAAGAACATTATGCGTTCCGTGGATCCGGCCGCATTGGAAATGTTGGCCAAGTATCAAGACAAAGGCATCATGACCGGTTTCGATCGTTTTGCCGCACAGCAACCTCAGTGCGCCTTTGGTTATGAAGGTGTATGCTGCAAGATTTGTATTCAGGGTCCCTGCCGTGTAAGCGGTATAGAAGGTCCTAAGACCAAAGGTATCTGCGGTGCACATGGCTATACCATCGTTGCCCGTAATGCCGTTAGATACATGGCTGGCGGTGCTTCCGCTCACTCCGACCATGGCCGCGAAATCGTTTATACCCTTTTGGCTGCCGCCAGAGGCGAAACCGGCGATTTCACTGTTAAAGATGAAGCTAAACTTCGTGCCGTTGCCGCTAAAGTCGGTATCAGCGCTGAAGGCAAATCCGTTAATGAATTAGCTGAAGATGTAGCTTTGGCCGCTCTTAACGATTTTGGCAACATTACTTCTGAACCTTGTCGTTGGCTCACTTCTTATATTACTGAAGGCAGAAAGAAAAAATTTGATGATTGCGATATCGCTCCCAGCTCCATTGACAGAGCTGTTGTTGGTATGCTGCATCAGACCCATATCGGTGTTGACGCTGACCCCGTTAACATTATCTTCGGCGGTTTGAAGACCTGTCTCGCTGACTACACTGGTATGCATCTTTCCACCGACGTATCTGATATTCTCTTCGGTACTCCTGAACCCTGCGTATCCGAAGCTAACCTCGGTGTTTTGAAAGAAGATAAAGTTAATATCGTTCTCCATGGCCACAACCCTCTCCTCAGCCAGACTGTTGTGGATGTTGCCGCTGAAATGGAAGATGAAGCTAAAGCCGCCGGTGCTGCTGGTATTCAGCTCTCTGGTATTTGCTGCACAGGTAATGAAGTCCTGATGCGCAGTGGTGTTCCTATCGCTACTGACTTCGCGGCTCAGGAATTGGCTATTATGACCGGTGCCGTTGATGTGATGGTAGTTGACGTACAATGCATTATGCCTGGTATCCGTGCTGTTGCTGAATGTTTCAACACCACCGTTGTTACCACCATGTCTAACTCCAAGATTCCTGGTACCTATCATGTTGCTTTTGACGAAGAACATGCTATTGCTAGCGCTAAAGAAATTATCCGCTTAGCTATTGATACCTTCAAGAAGAGAAAAGGACAACCCGTATCCATTCCTCAGATCAAAAACAAAGTTGTTGCTGGTTTCAGTCTTGAATCCATGCTGGAACTCTTCGGCGGACTTAACGCTGAATCTCCTATGCAGGCTTTGATCGATGAAATCGAAGCTGGTCGCATTAAAGGTGTTGCCCATCTTTGCGGCTGCAATAACTTGGAATCCGTACATACTCAGAACCATTTGGAAATAGCTAAAGGTATGCTGAAGAATAACGTATTCGTTATAGCTACTGGCTGCTCCGCTCAGGCTATGGCTAAAGCTGGCTTGATGGATCCTGCCAATGTTGATGAATACTGCGGTGCTGAATTGGCTGCTTTCATTCATAAGCTCCAGGATGCTGCTGGTGATAAACTTACCACTGGTCTTCCTCCTGCGTTCCATATGGGTTCCTGCGTTGACAACTCCCGTTGTCATGACTTCCTCACCCTGATGGCTAACACCATGGGTGTAGATACTCCTAAAGTTCCTTATGTAGCTTCCGCTCCTGAAGCCATGAGTGAAAAAGCTATCTCCATCGGCGGTGGCTTGGTAACCATGGGTGTTCCTACTCATGTAGGTACTATGCCTCCTCTCGAAGGTAGCTCTTTGGTATACGATGTTGCTTGTCGTATCGCTTCCGACGTTTACGGTGGTTACTTCATTCTGGAAACCAGCTATGAAAAAGCTATCGAAAAAATGCTTGCTGCTTTGGAATATCGTACCTGGAAACTCAGTGTACATAAAGCGGTGGCTGAACGTTATGACGCTCCCTTAACCAAGAACTACTAATACAAGGAAAGGAAGGAGGAATATCATGTCTTTTAACGAAATTTACGAAGGTGCAGTCGTAGAAGGTAAAGAACCGAAAAAGCTCTTTAAACAAGTTTATGACGGCGCTATTATTGCTACAAGTTATGCTGAAATTCTTTTGACCAAAGCCATTAAAAAACATGGCGGCGACAAAGAAGTTCGTTATCCCGATACAGCTTACTATCTCCCTGTTATCCGCGCTTTAAGCGGCGAAGAAGTAACTACTATCGGTCAATTGCCCGCGATTTTAAATAAAAAACGCGCTCAGATTTTTGAAGCTCTTACCCTGGAAAACGCTTTATTAGCCGGTGAAGCTACTTTGTATGCTGCCGAAATTATTGAAGCTCTCCAGTATATTGATAATGATAAACCCTACGAAGAACCCTGGCTCGGCTTCATTGCTGACCCTGTAGTTCGTAAGTATGGTATCAAAATGGTTGACTGGACAATTCCTGGTGAAGCCGTTATTCTCGGTCGTGCTAAGGATTCCAAGTCCGCTGCTAAAATTGCCAGCTACTTAATGGGCCAAGGCATGATGATGTTCTTAAGCGATGAATTCGTAGAACAGTTATATGAAGAAAACGTAAAACTCGGTTTGGACTACATCGCTTATCCTCTTGGTAACTTTACTCAGGTTGTACACGCCGCTAACTACGCTCTCCGCGCAGGTATGATGTTTGGTAACATCACTCCCGGTGAAACCGATGCTCAAAGAGATTACCAGAGAAGAAGAATTATGGCTTTCGTACTTCATCTTGGTGAAAGAGATGATGTTAAGACCGCCGCTGAATTTGGTTGTATCTATTGCGGTTTCCCCGTAGTTACCGACCAGGCATTGGCTGAAGACGAAACCTTGAACGACTGGTATGTTTCCGAACCCGATTACGATAAGATCGTAAAACTGGCTATGGAAATCCGTGGCGTTAAACTTACCAATATTGAAATTAACATCCCCATCAACCAAGGTCCTGCCTTTGAAGGTGAAACAATCCGTAAAGCTGAAATGTATTATGAAATGGGTAATAATAAGAGTGAAGCTTTCGAATTGGTTCGCATGGTTGACGCTGATCATATTGAAGACGGTAAGATCGAAGTTGTTGGTCCTGAAACCGATGAATTCCAGGAAGGCGATAAAGTTCCCATTGGTATCGTAATTGATATTTACGGCCGTAAAATGCAGGAAGACTTTGAAAGCGTTTTGGAACGTCGTGTTCACTATTTCATCAACTATGGTGAAGGTCTCTGGCACGTTAACCAGCGTGATACCGTTTGGATGCGTATTAGTAAAGATGCTATCGCCAAAGGCTTTAAATTCCATGACTATGGCGAAATCCTCATTGCTAAATATAAATCCGAATTCCCCGCTATCGTTGACCGTGTACAGGTTACTATTTATACTGACAAAGAAGAAGTATCCAAGATGCATCAGGTTGCCAAGGATAACTACAAACGCCGTGACTTGCGCTTGAAATCCTTGAAGGATGAAAAGATTGACACCTTCTACAGCTGCTTGCTCTGTCAGTCCTTCGCTCCTAACCATGTATGTATCCTTACTCCTGAACGTGTTGGTCTTTGTGGCGCTGTTTCCTGGTTGGATGCTAAAGCCGCATACGAAATTGATCCCCATGGTCCTAACCAACCCGTTGTTAAAGGCGAAGCTATTGATCCTGTTAAAGGTATGTGGCAGAGCTGTAATGATTACTTCTATACCAATTCTCATCAGACATTGGAAGAAGTTAACCTCTATACTATGATGGATAGACCCATGTCTTCCTGTGGCTGCTTCGAAGCTATCATGGCTGTTATTCCCGAAGCTAACGGTATTGCTATTGCTACCCGTAACCACTCTGGTATGACTCCTTGCGGTATGACCTTCTCCACCTTGGCTGGTTCCTGCGGTGGCGGCGTTCAGACTCCTGGTTTCATGGGTATTGGTCGTTCCTATCTCACCAGCAGCAAGTTCATTCCCGCTGACGGCGGTCGTGGCCGCATCATCTGGATGCCCACTGAATTGAAGGAAGAAATTCGTGATGAATTTAACGCTGCTTGTGAAGCTGATGGCTTAGGTGAAAACTTCATCGATAAGATTGCTGACGAAACAGTAGGCGAAACTGCCGATGAAATTCTGCCTTGGCTCGAAGAACAAGGCCATCCTGCCTTGTCTATGGACTTCATCATGGGTGAATAATTTGTCCATTTTTTGAAAACTGTAAAATTAGTATAAAATTTAACATGTTCCCTGCTCAGGCGGGAGGTAAAAATTACCTCCCGCTAGAGTGATGAATAGAATACAATTTTTGAAAGGAGTTGTGTATTGAATGGGATTGACAGGTTTGGCTATTTACAAAAACTTGCCTAAGAAAAACTGTAACGAATG
>CAWVFN010000037.1:0-44613 GCA_963928475.1 Bacillota bacterium | reverse complement strand
GCCTGACCGAAGGCGGCATTGTGCTGGGCTGCACCCATTATGTGTTTTTGCGACCGCTGCTGCAAAAACTTTATCCGAATTTTCGGCTGTATGACGGCAATGAAGGTACCGCCAGAAATTTGGTCCGTCATTTGGAAGCGGCGAACCTCCGCAATCCGAAAAAAGAAACGGGCAGTGTCACATTTTACACCTCCGCGCAGCCGGAAGTATTCTGTGCCAAAGCGGCGGAATTTTGGCAAAAGCTGGACGTCATGGAATCAGAACAACCGCGCTAGGGGTTGATTCTCCAAAATATATCACAAGAAAACAGGAAAAAACGCTTTTTTTTCCAAGGATGCTTGACAATCGGAAAACTTTTGTGTATACTAGATTAGTACCTCTTGTGGGTGCTGTACGGAGAGGTACCGAAGTGGTCATAACGGAGCGGTCTTGAAAACCGTCGCACAGTAATGTGTCATGGGTTCGAATCCCATCCTCTCCGCCAAACAGTTTTGGCGCGGCACAGCAGAGAGGATTTTAAACATGGAGAGTTGGCCGAGTCGGTCGAAGGCGCTCGCCTGCTAAGCGAGTATACGGTTCAAAAGCTGTATCGAGGGTTCGAATCCCTTGCTCTCCGCCAAAAGGGACTGCCGATAGGGCAGTTTCTTTTTTTGTCTCTGCTCTTCCCTGCCATCCTGTGCTGGTTTTTGGCGGAAAAAATAAGATTTAGTTTTGCTTGATATTTTTTAGAGCCTCAAACATTATCCTCTTGCTTGGGGTTAAAAGATAAGCAGTAAAGTCGATAAACCCAGGGGAGCGGTTTCAATATGGTTTTTGCCAAAGCAAAGTTCTTCTCCTTCGCAAAGGAGCCTTTTTCCGGAAAAGAGAGGCTGAATATGGCCTTAAAATAAAAAGACTGAGGTTTTTACCTCAGTCTTTTCTAAAACTCTTTGATTAGTGGAAAAAGGAAAAGAGGAACCGCACAGGCGATTCCCCTTAGAGAGATATTTCCCTTTACAGCCGCAGCCGTAAAACTAAACAGAGATTATATAAAGAAGTTAACGATACGCACGAGAATGGTAGTACCTTCAGCTCTGGTCATGCTGTTAGTGGGTCTAAAGGTATTATCCTCAAAGCCTTGGATCATATCTAATTTCACACAGTTAGCCAAGCCTTCCTGAGCCCAATCAGCGACTTTATTTTTATCGGTGAATTTAACATCGCCGTTCCAGTCAGCGTCAACTTTTTCGCCTTTGTAGGTGAAATATCTGGCTATGATGGTAGCCATTTCCTGACGGGTAATATCGCGGCTGGGTTCAAAGGTAGTTTCGCTGGTACCTTCAACTATTTTATTTTCCACAGCCCAGGCAATGTAGGGACCTGCCCATTCAGTGGTTTCAGGGCCGATATCGGTAAATTTATAACCATCGGCGTTATATTTTTCCACATCGACGTTTTCATAGCGTCCTAAAACGGTGACAAATTCAGCTCTGGTCATGGTGCCGTTAGGACGGAAGGAACCATCGGGGAAACCATTAATGAGACCCAGATTAGCGGAGGTGATAACATCGTCATAGTACCAAGCACCTTCTTTGATATCGTTAAAGATATCTTTGCCAGCGCTAAATACGGCGGTAATAGTTACATCACAGCCAGGCATAGTAAAGCTATTGTCTTCAGCTACTGTGACTTCTTTATTATCAGCGTCCACTACCTTGAGGCTGGTTAATTCATAGCCTTTATTAGGAGTAGCGGTAATGGTAACTTTTGCTCCCATCTGAGCTTTTTCATTATCCACAGTCACTTTACCGTTGCGGGTGGTGGCTACTTTAACTTCATAAGCTTTCAGGTCATCGGGATTTTTCATGGTTTCTTTTTCATAATAGGGCAGTGAGGAAACAGTGACTTCGGCACCTTCCATATAACCGAATTTATCGGCGTAGTTAGGATCAGATACTACAGCACCGTCTTTTACAGTACCCCAGAAGTTATAGGTGGCGTCTACATCATCGTTGATATTGGAGATATATTTCTGAGTGTCATTAGCGGTGATGATTTTATTTTCCTTAATGGTAAAGGTTTCGCCGCTAGTTTTGTAGAGGTTGAGCACACCGTCATCACCGGTAGCGCCGCAGTTGCGGATATCATTATTTTCAACGGTGATGGTTTTGCCGTTGATACCGTTGAGCTGAATACCGTTCCAGCCCACACCATCGATAGTATTGTCTTTAATAGTTACGGTTACAGCGTTAGCCGCGTCGGTACCTTTATCACCCAGCACCAGGATACCGGAGTTCGTGCCTTTGGCTATATCCTTAATGGTATTGCCGGTGATGGCAAGGCCGTCAAATTTAGGACCGGTGGTGCTGCCAGTGAGACTGCCGAAGTTCAAATGGACAGCGCTGAAGCCATCGAGACCGCCGGTAAAGGTATTATCCTTAATGGTCAAGTTGCTGAAATCGCTGTTAGCGTTAGGCGAGAAGCTAATGGCGGCGTTTTCAAAGGTAAGACCTTGGATAGTAAGATTAGTTAAATTAACACCATTCGAAACAGAGGTAATTTTACCATCTTTGATCTTGGCGTCTTTTGTACCGGTGATGGTCAAACCATCAACATCTTTTTCAAGAGTAACGGTGCCGGTAACTTCATCAAGAATAGTTACTACATCGTTATCTTCAGCGTTGTTTAAAGCATTCTGGAGGGTGCTGTAGTAATCTTCGCCAATTTTGGCTTCAGCAGGCCAAACACTGGGATTTACACCGCCGTCGGGATCCGCTTTAGCGTCCCAGGTAGGTTCATTCTTTTCGTAGTTTTCAAAGGTATCGAAGTAGAGATTATAGAAGTCGTCACCAGACTGGTTAGTGAAGCTCTGTACTTCATAAACCACGTTGCTGGAAGTAACATTTTCAAATTTTACAGTATTGGTGAAGTCTTTGGCTTCTCCTCCTACTTGAAGCTGTCCTGCGGTCATAACACCGGCGATGCAGTATACGCTGTTAAAGGCGGAATCCTTTACGATTAAATCACAGTCAGCAGCATGGGAAGATACGGTGAAACCAAATTTGTAATCGACAAATTTACAATTTTCCACCACCAGGTCGAAGCCGGAGAAGGGACTGCCATCATTAATAACAGCCCAGCCCAAAGCATAGGTGAGATCTGAGCCGTCCTGCTGCATGGTCAGATCGGACACTTTGATAGTATCCACGCCAGTAGTATCGGGATTTTGAGCTCCGCTGTTGGCGCCATATAAGATAGTACCTTTAACTACGGTCTTATCGGCACCAGCGCCTTTGAAGTTAACTACTTTGGCCACGGTTTTATAGCCGATTTCATAAGTACCAACACCCAGGTTAATGGTATCGCCGTTTTCAGCGGCTGCTACAGCGCTGTCAAAGTCGGAATAGGCTTTGGTAACGCCATCCTTATTGGTTACGCTGTAACTCTGCCATGTTTCACTTTCAGTGACATCGCCTTCATTATCTTCAAAGGTTACTTCAGATTTACCTACATAGGAACCAGCGGTGACTTCATCGATGGAGTAACCATAGGTGGTGTCTTCATAGGTGCAGCCGGTGATGGAGATAGTAGGACCGGCGGCATCAGTTTTCATGGGATTAACGTAAACACCGGTATAGAGGTTTTTCAAGGTGCAGCCCTGAAGGTCAACAACAGTGCCGGTGGAACTGAAGCCGATTAAGACACCATAGCCGCAGCTGGCGTTTTCCGTATCACTGTTAACGATGGCCAGATCTTTGATGGTCAATTTAGTACCAGCTTCAAGACCGGAGGGATCCTTTGTGAAAGCGGCCATGAGACCGGGATGTTCATAATCAAAGGAAAGAGTATTATTATTACCAGCGATGGTAAGTTCTATAGCCGGCACTTCCACAGCCTCGGTTAAAGTTATATCGCTGACAAGATTAATGGTATCACCGCTTTGGGCGTTATTTACAGCGTCTTGAAGGGTATCGTAGTAAAAGTTACCAATCATGGCTTCAGCGGGCCAAGCGTTAGGAACATTGCCTGCGTCAGCATCATTTACGGCGTCCCAGGTAGGATTGCTGTGATCAGTGTCTTTTTCTAAATTTTCAAAGGTATCATAGTAAGCGTTATATTTTTCAGATTCAGCTTTAGTAAGATCGAAAACCTGAGCGGCATAAACAGCATCGCTGTCCTTAGTAAGGGTCATAGCCGCAAGGCTGTTGCCGTTAGCTTCGTTGACATTAACACCGCACCATACATTGGTAAAAGTGGTATTGGATACTGTTAAAGTGCAATTTTTAGCACCACTGTTTACACCGATAGCGAATTTCCAGCCATCAAAGACGCAATTTTCTACTTTCAAGGCATAGCCTTCCAGGGTATTATTATTATTCCAGCATAATCCCTGGTGAGAAGAAGAATTGCCGGGAACCATCTTCAAGTCAGATACAGAGATGGTATCACCTTCAGCGGCTGTTTTCCCTACTTGATACTGAATACGTCCCTGAAGAGTTGTTTTATCGGCGCCGGCACCTTTAAGATTTACGGCTTTGGCAATGTTGAAATCGCCGATTTCATAAGTACCAGCGGCTAAAGCCAGAGTATCACCGTCAGCGGCGGCACTTACAGCTGCACTCATAGTTGCATAAGGTTTGTCCGCGGTACCGTCGGAATCTGTTCCAGTGTAAGCCGCGTCTACATAGATAGTTTTCGGGGTATCCGCTAAAACGCCGAAGCTAAAAGCGAAAACCATAACGAAAGCCAGAGCTATTACTAAAATTTTACTTTTCATTACTTTTTTTCTCCTCTCAAATTAAATATAGTGACGTTGTAACATTATAACAAATTTATTTTTTAACTTTCCAGGCACACCTCTTTTCTCTTTTTTTCGCAGTAAATTTTCTTAAAAATAGAATATTTATCTAAATTATACAAAAAATGATAATACTCCCTAAATAGTTATTATATACCAGCCAAAATAAAAAACAAGTATAGTTTATTGATATCTCTGTGAAGAAAGAATAATTTTTAAACAACAAAAAATTTTTTTATACCTTTAATTAAAAATTTTTTAATTACAAAAAGTGGAAATTTATTCATAAGTAATTATTTTTAACAGTTTTTAGCAAGTTCACAACGGGTTTTAGGTTTATTTTAATATATAACTATTTACTTTTAAATATCGTATTTATTATACGACAAAAAATATTAAATTGCAACGATAAAATTAATTATAATTAACGATATATTTAAGGAAGTGTTTTTATGATCGATATATTAACGCGAATTACTGAATATCGTGAGGCCAGAGGCTGGACAGAATACAAGCTGGCGGAGATGTCAGGTCTGCCCCAGTCTACCATTTCTTCCTGGTTCAGGAAGAATATGTTGCCATCTCTTACTTCATTGGAGAAAATCTGCGATGCCTTTCAGATAAGTCTCAGTCAATTTTTTTCTGACTCAAATAAAACTTATGCTTTATGTCCTGAAGAGGAACAATTATTAAAGCGATGGCAGAAATTATCCTCTGCCCAGCGCCAAGCTATATTAAAACTTATAGATTTAATGTAAACACGGCTAAGGCTGTGTTTTTTTCTTACCCTTCAAACAAAAAATAATTGTAATTTTTATTTATTTTTGGCGGTATGTAGGAAAGAACTTTAATTTCCTGGCTTTAAGCCATTACTTCCATTATTTACCATATTGAGGGATAAAAAGCCATTAGCCGCCATTATTTACCTAATATTGGTAAAAAAACTAATTTTTTCCTTATTCTGTTGTTAATTTTTGCTTTAACTTACCACTGTCAAGCCCGTCCTTTACTCCAGGTTTCAGTCACCGAAGCTTTTCCCATACTAAACAGTCTATCTAAACCCACATCTGCTTTTCAAACCGGTACTACTCTGCCCACTCAATTGGGCCGCCGCCGCTCCTCCTACCTGACAGCCGCCTCTTAGCCGGTTCATCTGCCAACGTTTCCTAAACCAATTACCTCGCTCCTAACTCGGTTACAACCGCTGTTCCTCTCAACCCGGTACCGCTATCCATGAGCGGAACTGACCCGCCGCGGCATCATGACCACACCGCCGTTTCTCTCAACCCGGTACCTCTCTTAACTCTCACTGCCGCCCAGCCTACGCTGGTTCCCGTTACCGCCATCTATGAGCGGAACTGACCCTGCCGCTACAGCGTCATAACACGACAACCTTCCTCCCACCTGACACCGCTCCTAACTCGGTTACAACCGCTGTTCCTATCAACCCGTCCGCCCTTACCTCTCTCTACTGCCTCCCCGCCTATGCTGGTTCCCGTTACCGTTATCCGACAGCAGAACTGACTCGCCGCAGCGTCACGACCCGACAACCCTCCTCCCACCTGACACTGTTCTTACCCCAGCTCAAGCCGCCCCTCCTCTCAACTCGGCTGCTCTTGCTTATCACTGCCGCCCAGCCTACGCTGGTTCCCGGTACCGCTATCCATGAGCGGAACTGGCCCGCCGCAGCGTCATAACACGACAACCTTCCTCCCACCTGACACTATTCTTACCCCAGCTCAAGCCGCCGTTTCTCTCAACTCGGCCGCTCTTGCTTATCACTGCCGCCCAGCCTATGCTGGTTCCCGTTACCGCCATCCGACAGCGGAACTGACCCGCCACAGCGTAATAACCACACCGCCGTTTCTCTCAACTCGGCAAAGTAGATTCCCCGTTGCCGGCAGATGTTATTATATTTTTTGGCAAAGGCGGGAGGGAAAGTTGCGTTAAACAAAATTCTGACTTATACTTAAGTCAAGGCACAACGCTGTTTCTTTCATATATTTAAAGGCGGAGGCGGGAGGTAGAGCATGTCTGACTCAAAGTCTGGGACAAAGCTCCTGGAAAAGTTAAAGACTTATACTGAGGGTGATTATTATCCCTTTCATATGCCGGGTCATAAAAGGCGAAGGGAGATCATAGGAGATTCTCCCATTTGGAGCTGGGATATTACAGAAATTCCTGGTTTTGATGATCTTCATAACGCAAAAGGAGTCATTGCCGAGCTGCAGTCCCAGGCGGCTTCACTTTACGGTGCCTCTTATTCCCGTTTGCTGGTAAACGGGAGTACTTGTGGTATATTAGCGTCCATATCTCTTTGTTGTCAGCCAGGGGACAGTATCATAGTAGCCAGGAACTGTCATAAATCGGTGTATCACGCTATAGAGTTAAAGAATCTTCGTGGAATATATATTGTTCCGGCGTGGAGTTCTCATTTTCCCTTTAGCGGCAGTATCAGGCCTGAGGCTGTAGAGGTGGCATTAAAATCTTGTCCTCAGGCCAAAGCCGTAGTCATCACTTCTCCCACTTACGAGGGGGTAATCAGTGATCTTAAATCTATAGCTCAAATATGTCATAGTCATGGTATTCCTTTAATTGTAGACGAGGCTCACGGCGCTCATTTAGCTTTTACTGGAAAAAGTGCCAAGAGTGCCTTAACCTGTGGTGCTGATTTAGTGATCCAGAGTCTCCACAAGACGCTGCCCAGTCTAAGCCAAACAGCTCTGCTGCATTACAATGGTAATTTATTTACTCCGGCGGAGTTAGATCATCAGCTGGATATTTTTGAGACCAGCAGTCCCTCTTATCCTCTTTTAGGTTCTATAGATTTTTGTCTTAATTTTCTCAGCAGTGGTTCATCTTATTTTGCTGCTTATTTAAGAAATTTGTTTGATTTACGGGAAGCATTAAGTTTACTTCAGAATTTAAAGGTTTACAGTTGTGAGGAGCTGGAGAGGGAGGCGGATTTTTGTCATAGTTATGATTCTGGTAAAGTTATTATTTCCACTGAAGGTTATCTAAGGGGTCAGGAATTAGCCGTTATTTTACGGGAGAAGTATCATTTAGAGGTAGAGATGGCTCAGAGGGATTATATTTTAGCTTTGACCAGTGTGGCTGACAGCAGAGAAGGTTTTCAGCGTTTAGTTCAGGCTTTAAGGGAGATAGACGCGTCTTTGTTATCAGTTTCCCCTAAAGCCGCGGCGGTATTGAGTTATGATTTGCCAAAGCCGGTGTTTACTGTTACTGAGGCCTTAAAGAGGGACAGGGAGGTATTGCCTTTTTCCTCAGCTTTAGGTAGTATAAGCGCTGAGTATGTATGGGTTTATCCTCCTGGTATTCCCATTATAGTACCTGGTGAGACCATAAGCCGTGAGGTTTTGACTTTTATTGCCGCCTGTGAGGAAGGAGATTTAAATATAGTGAAGACCTGGCGTTCTCCCGATGGTCATATAGCAGTTGTGAGAGGCAGTTAATAGTCCTTTACATATTTTTTAGCTTGATCTGACAGATTATGTACTTTAGTTTGTTTTCTCTCATTGCCGCCGCTATTGACAGGCAAGATTCTTCGGGTTACAATATAGAGAGCTGTTAGAGTCAGCCACAGAACATAAAGGGAGTTGTTAGATATGAAGAGAATTCAAACTTTGGCCACTCGGGATCTGAGCGCCAGTTTAGAACAGGGCGGCTGCGGCGAATGTCAGACCTCCTGTCAATCCGCCTGCAAGACCTCTTGCGGTGTAGCGAATCAGCAATGTGAAAAATGTTCTGAATAATTAAAAAGACAAGAGGGAAAATCCGCCCGGCCCGTAGAGTTCGAGCGGTTTTTTTCTGTTAATCAGAAAAATGTAGTTTAATGATATTGCAGTGATGTTTTTTGATTTATTTTTGCGGGAGGCAAAGATGATACATCCATATAAACTCAACGGTTATAATATCATATTAGATGTTTACAGTGGTTCTGTCCATGTAGTAGACGAAGTGGCCTATGACATGATACAGCTTTACGAGGAGAAATCCGGCGAGGAAGTCATAAATATAATGATGGCGAAATACAAGGATGATCCTTCAGTTACTTTAGAGGAGCTAAGGGAATGTCTTAAAGATATTGAGGAGTTAAAGGCCAGCGGCAAACTTTACAGTGAGGATATTTACGCTGACAAGGCCTTTGATTTTAAGAAGCGTCATAATGTTATAAAGGCTCTTTGTCTCCATGTAGCCCACACCTGTAATTTAACTTGTGATTATTGTTTTGCCGCTCAGGGCAAATATCATGGCCGGCGTGGTTTGATGAGTTTTGAGGTAGGCAAAAGGGCTTTAGATTTTCTGGTAGAGAATTCCGGCAGCCGCGTTAATTTAGAGGTAGATTTTTTTGGCGGTGAGCCTTTACTGAACTGGGGTGTAGTCAAGGAGCTGGTATCTTATGCCCGTTCCATAGAGAATGAGAAGGGCAAGAATTTTCGTTTTACTCTCACCACCAACGGTGTTTTAGTAGATGATGAGGTAATAGATTTTTGCAACAGAGAGATAAGCAATGTAGTCATGAGCTTAGACGGCCGCCGGGAGGTACACGATCATCTGCGCCGCACTATCAAAGGTGAAGGCAGTTATGATATTATCGTACCCAAGTTTCAGAAGTTTGCTGCTGAGCGCGGTGAAAGGAGTTATTATATCCGCGGCACCTTTACCCATAATAATACAGATTTCAGCAATGATATTTTTCACATGGCTGATCTTGGTTTTACAGAGCTTTCCATGGAGCCGGTGGTATGTTCTCCGGCAGATCCTTACGCTTTGACTGAGGAAGATCTGCCTAAATTAAAGGAGCAGTATGAGATATTGTCTCAGGAGATGCGGCGGCGTAAAAAAGCCGGCCATGGCTTTAATTTTTATCATTATATGTTAGATCTCAAAGCTGGACCCTGTATTTATAAACGGATATCCGGCTGTGGTGTAGGCACGGAATATTTAGCGGTAACGCCTTGGGGTGATTTATATCCTTGTCATCAATTTGTCGGTGAAGAAAAATTCAAGTTAGGTGATGTATGGCAAGGCGTAGTCAACGAAGAATTACGTGATGAATTTAAGCTTTGCAACGCTTACGCCAGACCAGCTTGTAAAGATTGCTGGGCCAAGCTATATTGCAGCGGCGGCTGTGCCGCCAATGCCTATCATGCTACAGGTTCCATAAAAGGTGTCTACGATTACGGCTGTGAGCTTTTTAAAAAGCGGATAGAATGTGCCATTACCCTTAATATACCTTGATATTGTAAAAGCTTTTAAACTTGCTGGTAAAATCCAGGTAAAAACTTAAGGTTCTAAAGAGTGTTTAAGATTTTAGGAGTGATATAATGCGGTTATTTATTGCCATAAATTTTCCTCAGGAGGTAAAAAAAGAAATAGTGTCTCTCAGGGATGATTTACGGCGTCAGTCTGAGCGTGGTACTTTTACGTCATCGGAGAATCTGCATTTAACTTTAGTATTTTTAGGTGAAGTAGATTCACCTTTGCTGCCAGCTGTTAATGCTGCCATGTCCGAGGTGGAATTTCCGCCTTTGCGTTTAAAAATCACTCATCAGGGACGTTTTCCCAGCCGTGATGGTGACATACGTTGGTTAGGTTTCGAAGAAAATAAGGATCTCCTTAAGTTACAGCGTGATTTAACTGCTGCTTTAAAGTCTCATGGTTTTCAGGTAGATGAAAGGCCCTATAAACCCCATCTGACTTTAGGCCGGCGGATAGCGGCTCCGGCATTAAAAGGAAAAAATCCGCCTTTACCGGAGGTCATAACAGTGGAAAGTTCTAAGATAAGCCTAATGCTTTCCCGGCGGATAGATGGCAGGCTGAATTATAAGGAGCTTCACACCTACAAGGCCATAGGTGAGTAAAAAATAGTTTTGCTTAGGAGATTCTGATAAAAGACAGATCAATATATATTTTTAAGTGTCAATGCCAGCAAAGGATAGGTTAAATAAAGGTAAAGTAATTAATGGTCAGATTATAGATCATTATATTTTCGCGTTAGCGTTTTAGATTAACAGAAGTGAGCGAAAAGTTTTATGAAAAAAGCCATTGAGTCATCGCAACTCCATAAATTCCGTTCTCTTAGTATTATTTTTATTACCAGTATTTCTGCGGTAACGATCTATACTTTATTTAATTTTAAGAAAATTTTTTATAATCAATTTCTTACTGGTTTAGACATTACAAACACAGAATTAGGTATTCTTTTTGCGTTATACGGAATAGCCTGTACATTATCGTATTTACCTGGCGGTATTATTGGTGACCGCATAGCTATGAAAATTTTAGCTTCAAGTTCATTAGCCCTTACGGCTCTGTTGATGTTTTTAGTGGCGATGACTCCTTCTTTTTGGCTGCTTTGTATAATTTTCTTTTTTTATGGTATTTGTGCTGGTTTATTATTTTGGTCTTGCCGTTATAAACTGATTCGTCTGGTGACAGTCCGTGAAAGGGATTATGGAAGAAACATTTCCTGGAGTTATTTTATAGGTGCTCTTACAGGCATAGCTATTAATTGGCTTTTGACACTGGTTTATATAAAATTATCTGAAAGCTGTGATACAGCTATTTTTCCAAAGCTGATGATAATTTGTGGTGTCATAAATCTGTTTATAGCTTTAATTTGTTTTTTAGTAATACCTTATTTTAAACATGAATTAAGTGAAGGGAGTGGCAGAGGAGACAATATAAAGAAAAGTTTAGCTTTGCTGAAACATAGTGATGTTATTCTATGTTCCTTGATAATGTTTTTGGTATATTCACTTTACTCTTTGACCTATGTTACCACTGCCTATTTACAAAACATATATTTTGCCGCAGCTTCATTTGTAGCCTTAATTAGTACGATTCGGAGTTATGGTGTAAATCTCATTGCTAATCCATTTATGGGTTATCTTAGCAAAATTTTTTTGCCTTCACGTATCATAGAAATATCCGCCTTGCTTCTGGCGGGTATTTTTTTCATATTTTTAATAATGCCCCAAAGCGGTAATTTACTGATAGTAGCTTCTGTTGGTGTAATAATTTTTGGTTTTTTGATCAATGGTATATATGGTATAACTTCGGCATTATTAGTAGAGATAAAGACTCCCACAGAGCAATTTGCCTCGACAGTTGGTATATTTTCATTAATTGGTTTTTTGCCAGACGCCATACTGCCGCCTATTGTAGGACTCATATTAGATAATTTTGGCACGTTAGCTTATAAGTATCTGAATATAATGTTTTTCATAATAGCTATTTTGATCTGGTTATCTACAAATTTACTATTTCGCTGTACTCATTTAAAAGGTAAAAAATAGAGATATCCGCAAGACTTTATTTAGTCTTGCGGATAAATTGGGGATAGATTTTATTGTAAGATATTTCTTTTAGGCTGCTTCATCTTCAAGATATTCCGGAGGAATAGAATCCATCACTTTTTCGTTTTCTTCATCGTTGAGGAATTTCATGATATCATCAGCGAGTTCCACAGGGTTTTCCCATTGTACGCTATGTCCATAGCCATCATAGATAATAATGCCGGCGCAATTAGTAAGTCCATCGGTTAATTGATTTGTCACATGGTCTTCGCTGCCCCAAATCACCAAAGTTTCAGCGGTGATCTCGGCGAGGCATAATTCATGGGTTACCACTAAATTTGCTTTAAAGGAATATTCCAAAGAGGTACGGGGAAGATTAGAGGTATCTTTTTTAATATATTGTATCATTTCGTTTACTTCAGCTTCGTAGGGTTTTCCGTCCAGAACACCGGGAGTAACAGAGTCAAACTCATCGAGCCACACAGGGTCGGTCATATCAAAATTGGGATCCTTAAACTTAAAATAACCAGAGTCGATAGAGGGATAATAGTAGTTACTGCCGACCAAGACCAGTTTATCTACTTTTTCCGGATAGTTAAAGGCAAAGGCTTGTACCGCTTGACTACCCATAGAATGTCCGACGATATGAGCTTTTTCCAGTCCCATTTCATTCATAAAGGCGTTGATATCCGAGGCGAAGAAAATAGAATTGTAAACTCTGTCATCGGGCTTATCGGAGTCACCGAAACCTCTGAGGTCAAGGATATATACATGGAAGCCTGTAAAGTAGCGGGCGAAAACAGACCAGGTACGGCTGGAGTCGCCGACACCATGAACAAGAATTACTGGTTCACCTTCAGGATCGCCCATTTCCACATAGGCCATCTTAATGCTATCTGGTAATTGGACATATTGTTTAGCATCTACCCAATCCTCTTGGGAAATTGAGGTAGGCAATATTTTTTCGCTGTTAATGCAGCGATCTAAAATAGTTACCACAGCTGCTCTAGTGCTTAATCCTTTTGGTAACAGTTTGCCATCATAGCCTTGAATGAGTCCTGTCTGATAAGCGAAAAGGCAGCTATCTTTAGCATAGGCACTGATAGAATCGCTGTCAGTGAAATCACTTAATGATTTTGTCTCATCGATATTGAGGTTAAAGGTACCATAGGTTTCCGCGGCTCGTTGTATTAAGACGATCATTTGTTCCCTGGTGATATAGGTATTAGGTTCAAAGGTATTGTCTGTCATCCCTTGAATAACGCCATCTTCATAAAGGGTGATAACTTCATCGTAATACCAGCTGGCCTTCACGTCAACGAAGGGATTTTCTACAGAGGGATTATCCTTGTTATCAGTAGCTTGATAGAGCATAACGGCGAATTCAGCTCTGGTAACATTATTATTAGGCTGGAAAGTGCCGTCAGGGTATCCTTGAATAATTCCTTCTGCTGCCATATTTTCAATAGCTGTTTCGGCCCAATGTCCGGAAATATCGGTAAACTCCGTTGAATTGGCGAAAGCGCCCATAGAAAAACTAAGCAGCAAGACTAAAACCAACAGTGTTATTAGTGACTTGTTTTTCATAACCGTTTCTCCTCTCAGAAAAAATTTGTTAAGTTCATTATAAGATTACATGAGAGGTCAAGGTCAAGAAAAGGAGAATATTATATACAGGGATAAAAAAAATAATCTTTTTATTGTTAGCCAAGAAGATTACATATAAGTATAAGGTTATGGCAGAAAAAATAGTGAGATCTAAGATTGTAAATAAAAGCTTATTAACAGCTAAAAGCAAGGAAAAAAAGATGATAGATAAAGAATATTATACTATTGGCGAAGTTAGCAAAAAATACGGCATAAGCACAAAAACATTGCGTTATTATGATAAAATCGGTTTATTAGTTCCCAGTAAAAGAAAGGAAAAAAGCGAGTACCGTTTTTATTCAAAGAATGATATGTTAAGACTAAGTACCCTCCGTTATTACAAGAACAAATGTGGCCTTTCTTTAGAGGAGATCCGCAAAAATTTAGAAACTGAGGATCCTAAAGAGCTTATAGCCTCATTTAAGGCAAGCGAGGAAAAAAAGTTATCTGAGATACAGCAGCTGCTTTTGAGTAAGGATGATATTACTGCCTGGAAGCTGTTATTAGAGGAGGGATGTAAATATATCAAGCGAAAGGATAATCCCATTTACATACGGGTGATGAAGGAGATAAATACTTTATCTTATTATACGGTAACTGGCAAATTTGGCGAATCCTACTGGGCGACAGAGAGAAAGAGACCCACAGAGAGCGCATCTTTCGGTAAAATAGCGGCAGAGACAAATCAATATCTTTACGGTGCCATTTACAGTGATTTTGCTTCCGCGGAAAAGAGGATGAATTATATAGACCAGCCTACTTTCCGTCATATGGAGATTCATCCTTCAACGTATAATGGACTTTTCGCCACTACTTTAGGTGGATATCCTGTAGTATCCGCTGTACATATTGGTGATTTTAATAATATCCACAAAACTTATGAAAAGGCCTTAAAATGGATTGAGGAAAATGAGATAGTAATTCAGGGCAACAGTATTGAGCGTTATTTAATAGATCGGCAAAGTATTAGCAACAGTAATTATTTTGTAGCGGAAATATTATTTCCTGTTAAGAATCTCAGTAAAAAAGTAGACTAGTGATAAAAGTAATTAAAGGCTTTTTATTGAAACATAATTATCAAGAAAAAAGAAAAAGCGAAGCTTATATAGCTTCGCTTTAATTTTCAGATATTTAATATTCAGGTCTAATAATGGCGCGCCCGAGACGACTCGAACGTCCGACCTGCGGTTTAGGAAACCGATGCTCTATCCACTGAGCTACGGGCGCACTGAAAACAAGGTAAAAAAATTGGCGTGCCCGGCGAGATTCGAACTCACGACCTTCTGATTCGTAGTCAGACACTCTATCCAGCTGAGCTACGGGCACCCATGACAATTTTATATTCTTTTTTGAGTCGCTGTATTCAATTCAGACAACCACCCGTCTGAAGCAATATTGTAGCACTTTAACTTATTTTTGTCAATAGCGGCAGTGAAATATTGATTTAAAATATAATGTTATGATTTCGTTATTGTTTTATTAATTTTCCTTCCGCGATAATATAGGCTGCGGCTGTGCCGGGAAAGGCGTGAGGTTTAGTACCGGTAATAAAGGTTTGGATACGTTTATTGACAATAGCGATGAGGGCTTCCCGCCGTTTAGTATCTAATTCTGAGAGGACGTCATCTAAGAGGAGAAGGGGGTATTCTCCTCTTTGTCCTTTCATTAATTCTAATTCTCCTATTTTCAGAGCCAGGACAGCGGTACGCTGTTGTCCTTGGGAGCCATATTTTTTTATATCGGCGTTATTGATATAAAATTTTACATCATCTCTATGTGGTCCAAAGGAGGTAAAGCCCCGCCGTAGATCCTCTTGTAATTTAGCTGTCAAGATGGAGTAGTAGAGTTTTTGCCATTGTTTTTGTTCTTCCTGGCGGAAAATTTCAGGATCAAACTCCTTTAATCCTCCTTGATATTCCAGAATAAGTTCTTCATTACCGCTGGTTATTTTTCTATGAGCCAGGCGTGTAAGGGGAAGAAGCCGGTCTAAGGCTTCTTTTCTCAGCAGTAAGATCATGGTACCTGTTTCTGCCAGCTGGAGGTCGAAGGATTTTAATATTTCTTTATCGCCTTTGCCATCTCTGATATTTTTCAAGAGGTTATTGCGCTGGCGCAGTATCTTGTTATAGCGTTGGAAATACTCGTAGCTTACTGGTGACATTTGTATAATTTCCCGATCCAGGAAGCGTCGTCTTTCGCTGGGATCACCCTTAATCATAAAGAGATCATCAGGCGAGAAGACCACAGTATTGAGGCTTCCGATGATATCGGCGGCTTTATGGATGGTATTATTATCTAATTTCAGGACACATTTTTTTTTACGGGAGTAAGCAGTTTTTAGGGAATGGCTGACACCTTGTCGGCTGAACTCACCGCTGATAAGGAAGAAATCCTTATCTTTTTTTATCATTTCTTCCCGTCCGCAGTGTCTAAAGGAGGCCAAGGCGCTTAAAAAGGCGATAGCTTCCAGGAGATTAGTTTTTCCCTGGGCGTTGCTGCCCCAAATAAGATTGATACCTTCATCCCAATCCGCCCTTAGGAGGTCATAGTTGCGGAAATTATGTAATTCCAGAGATTGTAAGACCACTTTTTTTCCTCCTTTAGGCTGAGTGAGCAATTTAAGATTTAAGGGGCAGAGCCAAATACAAGTAATTATCTTCTTCTTTTGGCACCATAACAATGGGAGTATTGGCGCCGGTAAAATTGAGGATAAGTGTTTCAGCTTCGATTACGTTGAGTAATTCCAGCAAATAGCGGGAATTGACAACTAATTCCAGATCTTGTCCCTGTTGAAATACGGGAATAGATTCGCTGATTTTACCTACATCAGCGTTATGAGAATAGACAGTGAGGGTATCGTTGGATAAAATAAGTTTAACTCTGCCGGCTTTTTCCCTTACTTGATCCTTAACCATAATAACAGCTCTTTCCAAAGTAGAGATAAAGCGTGATACGTTTATTTCTGCTTTAGCGATAAATTTTTCTTCAGCGGGAATAACCGGGTGATAATTAGGAAATCTTCCTTCTACCAGCCGGGAAATAAAGAGAGTGCCGCCTAAGGAGAAGCTAACCTGATTATTGCCGATGACCATATCCATTTTTTCTTCTTCATCCTGAGAAATTTTAGCGATTTCCCGGAGAACTCTGGCAGGTATCAAGGCGGCGGCGTTTTCTTTTTCTCCCTGATTATGCCAGAAAGTATTTTTCAGAGCCAGCCGATGTGTATCGGTAGCCACCATGGTAATATCTGAGCCTTGGATTTCAAAGAGAACGCTGGTTAAGATAGGTCTGCTTTCATCGTAGGCGCCGGCCACAGAGACTTCTTTGATATCTCTTTGAAAATCCGCCAGATTAAAGCAGCCTTTGACCTCACCGACAACCTGGGGAAAGGCTGGAAATTCTTCCTGGTCAAAGCCTTTGACGGTTATTTCCGAGCCGCTGTATTGAATAAAAAGATTATATCCTTCAGTAAAGATGGTTATTTCCTCATCAGGCAATCGTTTAGCTATTTCGCTGAAATAGCGGCCAGGAACTATTATACTGCCTTCTTCCTGAATTTCTATATTTCTGTCCCGGTATTCAATGGCTATTTCCATATCAGTGGCTTTATAGATCATTTCTCCGTCTTTAGCCTGGAGGAGGATGCCGCCTAAGCTGAAGACTGTATTTTTAGTTGACACAGCTCTATATACCCATTGAATTCCTTTTAAGAGGTCATCTTTTCCACATTTGATTTTCATAGCCAATCTCCTGTTCTTTATTATTATTTAATTAAGTAATAATAGTAATAAGGCTTGTTAGTTTAGGGATAACTCACAATAAAGCCTTTATAAAGCTTATATTTTTTAGTTGATTACTTGTTTATTTTCTTTTAATAAGAGGTGGATTAATTTTTATGTCATTAGTACTTTTTCACAATTTCTTCAGGGATAAAAAGTTAGTTATTCCTGTAGTTAAGTGAGTTATTTATCCTGTAAAGAATAATTAAGATGTATTATCCTTTTATTATAGAGGATAAAGCCGGTTAGAAAAGTGTAATAATCAGTCTTTGTTTTTCATAGTATTAGCTGATGTTTTTTATTTTTACTTACATATTACGGAGCATTTTAGTGATATCGGTGATAAATTTTTTAGTTTTAGCGTCAGTTTCCATGGTTTTGGCTATTTTATCGTGTCCGTACATAACAGTAGAGTGATCTTTTTTAAATTCCCTGCCGATATCGCCGTAGGTTATATCCGTTAATTCTCTGGCCAGATACATAGCTATTTGTCTGGGGAAAGCCACATTATTGTCACGTTTTTGTCCTTTTAGATCTTCCACTCTGATTTTAAAATACTGAGCCGTAACCTGAATAATAAGTTCCAAGGTAATAGGTTTTTCTTTTTTTTCTATTAACAGATTTTTTAAAGCTTCAGCGGCTGTTTGTCTGTCTATTTTTTTATTGTAGGTATTAGCGTATACAATAACCCGATTGAGGCTGCCCTCTAAGACTCTGATATTGGAATCAACTTGATTAGCGATATAGTAAAAAACCTCATCTTCTTTGATAAAGACATTTTCCATTTTAGCTTTATTTTTGAGAATAGCGATTCTTGTTTCCAGATCAGGTGGAAGAATTTCCGTAGTCAAGCCGCCGCTGAATCTGCTGACGAGCCTGTCCTCTAAATCTGGTATTTCCATAGGCGGTCTGTCGGAGCTTAGTATTATTTGACTGCCGCCGTTGTAGAGGGCGTTATAGGTATGGAAGAATTCCTCTTGGCAGGAGTTTTTGCCGGAGAAAAACTGAATATCATCGATGAGAATCACGTCGTAGCTTCTGTATTTAGCTCTAAATTTGTCAGTGGAATTATTGCTGATAGCGTTAACGAATTCATTGACAAAGGTTTCCGCGGAGAAATATCCTACTTTAGCTCTGAGGTTATTTTCGATAATAAAATTAGCGATAGCCTGCATAAGATGGGTTTTTCCTAATCCCACCCCGCCTTGAAAGAAAAGGGGGTTATAGGATTTGCCTGGCATTTCCGCTACAGCCAAGGCTGCGGCGTGGGCTAAATGGTTATTATTGCCCACTACGAAGCTTTCAAAGGTATAGCGTGAATTTAAGGCAGTAGTTTTATTTTCTCTATCTTCCTTAATCTCAGGTGAGTCAATTTTTATTTCGTCCTCATCATCCTCTATATCTTCGTCCATGGGAATATACTCGCCGCTGCTGTTGAGCAGAACCAGTCTGGCGTCGTTTACTTGTCCTTTAGAGACCTTGTCCAGGTAACGGTTAAGCAATCCTTTATATGTAGTATTTACCCAATCCCTGATAAAATCGTTAGGCGCGGCCAGGTAGATTTTATTATTTTTTCCTTCCACCACTTTCAGTGGTTCGAACCAAGTTTCGTAGCTGGTGGCGGGGATAACTTCCTCGTTTTCTATTAAATCCAAGGCGTTTTGCCAGATTTTAATAAATGGTTTTAATTCAGCCATAGTTTCCTCCGTAATAATTAGCCTTCCCTGTCAGACTTTTTCTAAAAAAGTCATAAAAAAGCAGGCACCAAAAAATATGTACCCTGATTTTTCCCTAAACCATTATACTGTTGCTTTCCCGGTATTGAAGTGTTGTTAAAGGAAAGATATTTAGTTTCAGGGAGCTGGGAAAAAATTCCCTTTATATACACGGTTCAGCAAAGATAAAACCGCAGTTATAGTCAATAAACAAAGAATAGCGTAACTGATAGTAGAATTTTAACATTGAATGGGAAAAAAAGCAAATGAGGTTATCCACAGTTAAATGTGGTAAAAAAAATAATAAGGGATAATGTTTCAGTAAAAAAGTTGATAACTTAATTTTTTTCTGTTATATATATAATGAAGTGAAAATAAAAAAGATTGTGTAAAATTTTGTGGATAAGAATTTTTTCAGAGTTAGTAAGTGAGATATTTTATCTTTGTCAAAGATAAATCCTCCTTAATTTATTGACAGTTTTTCTCAGCTGTTATATAATAGAAATACTGCATACTGCGGAGGTATGTCTTAAAATACTTATAATTAAGGAGGTAGATTATGAAACGGACTTACCAGCCAAAAAGACGCCAGTACAAAAGGGTACATGGTTTTCGTGCCAGAATGTCTGACGCCAACGGCAGACAAGTATTAAAACGCAGAAGAGCTAAAGGCAGAAAAAGATTGAGCGTTTGATAAAAGAAAGAAGGTCACATTAGGTGACGACAGCGAAATTAAGTGAGAATCAGAGGCTAAAGAGAAGAAAAGATTTTACAAAAGTCTATAAAAAGGGACGTTCGTTAACGGGAAAATCTGTAGTTCTTTGCTATCGGAAGACCACGGGATCCTGCTTCAGAGTAGGTTTCACAGTTTCGAAAAAGGTGGGAAAGGCTGTAGAGCGGAATAAGATCCGCCGGCGTCTGAAGGAGATAAGCAGATTAAATATAGGGAAATTTACTCCCGGTTACGATTATATTTTTATAGCTCGCCGCGATATAGGCGGTGTTCCCTACAGAGAATTGGAAAGAGAAGTCATCTCTTTAGTAAAACGGGTAAAATAATATGAAGACCATATTAGTTTATTTATTGAGATTTTATCAAAAATTTATTTCGCCGCTGCATCGGCCTTGCTGTAAATATTATCCCACCTGTTCTCAGTACGCATTGGAAGCCATTAAAAAATACGGCGCCTTCAAGGGAACAGCTATGGCGATATGGCGTGTTTTGCGTTGTAATCCTTTCAGCAAGGGCGGCTATGATCCCGTAAAATAAAGGGAAAGATAAAAGGATTTTAGCATGAAGAAAAAAAATAAGAAGATACTTGTAATTCTACTCATTGTCTGCCTGGCATTTTCCTTAGTGGGCTGCGGCTTTGACCAGGCTAATTACGATCCAGATCCTGATTCCTTTACCGGCCATCTTATTGGCGGTATACTCAATTTTTTTCAGGGCCTAACCTCTAAGATAGGTTTACCCAATTACTGTGTGGCTATTTTTATCCTGACCTTATTAGTTAAGCTGGCTACTCATCCCCTTACGGTAAAGCAGCAGCGCAACGTAAAGAACATGAACTCAGTCCAGCCTAAGATGAAGGCAATTGATAAAAAGTACGCAGATAATCCCCAAAAGAAACAGGAAGCCATGATGAAGCTCTATAAAGAGGAGAACATCAATCCCATGACCAGTTGTTTGCCTCTTTTGATTCAGATGCCTATTCTGATGATACTGTTCTGGGGTATGCGTAATTTTATTCCCCCGGCGGATTTAACTCAGTATTATTCCTTTTTCTGGATTGAGAATCTTAGTGTATCCGTAAGCATTACGGCCTATCCTTTTACATTGCCTTTGCTGTGTGCTTTGACCACGGTATTGCAGCAATTCGTGTCAATGCCCAATATGCGGGACAGAACTCAGAGAATGATGCTTATTATCATGCCTGTAATGTTTTATTTTATCTCATTACAGTTCCCGGCGGGCTTATGCTTATACTGGATATTCTACGGACTTCTTTCTGCGTTACAGACCTTGTATGTAAATTACAGGTTAAAGATAGGTATATTTGCCTCACCGGAGGAAAAGCAACAGAGAAAATTAGATATTGCCGCTGCTAAGGAAGAGAAGGCTGAGAAAGCCGGCGGCAAACAGGGCAATAAAAATGAAGTAGAAAAGGGGCAGCAGAGTCATCCTCATACACATCAGGAGGACAGCAAGAAGAATCTGCCCGATAAGCCATGGCAATAAGGAGTAACTCCATGAAAGTTTTAGAAAAGTCAGGAAAGACCATAGACGTTGCCATTGAGGCGGCTTTAGCTGAATTAGGCGTGGCCAGGGAAAATACGGAAATAGAAATATTGGAACAGCCTACCAAGGGTATTTTTGGAATTGGTGCCAAAGATGCTGTGGTACGGATTTCCGTAAAGGATGACCCAGTGGCTACGGCTGTGGAATTCCTCAAAAATATTTTTGAAAAATTTGAATTAGAAATTGATATTAAAGTCAAAGACGAAGGAGATTTCACCACTTTAGATTTAGTAGGCGATAATTTAGGTATACTTATTGGCCGGCGTGGTGAAACTTTAGACGCTTTGCAGTATTTAACTAATCTCACGGTATCCCGGAAGTATCAGGAAAAGCATAAATTCATATTGGATGCTGAGAATTACCGGGGCAAGCGAGAAGAGACCTTAGAGCGTCTGGCCAAGAAATTAGCGGCAAAGGTTTTGGATACTAACAGAAGCGTATCCTTAGAGCCTATGAGTCCTTATGAACGCCGGATCATCCACACGGTTTTACAAGATTATCCTGGTGTACGCACTTTCAGTGAGGGAGAGGAGCCTTACAGGAAAGTTGTGATTACCAAAAAGAGATAAGGTACGGCAAAAGGGCTGATGCCTGAATAACAAAGATTAGCAGAGCTCGACATAATGTCGGGCTCTTATTGTTAAAGCCGTGGATAACCGCTGACACATTGGCCAGGCGGTTAATGGCGATAGATAATTTTCGGGGAGTCTTTGTTGATATGGAAAATAAACTGATCACAGCTTTAGCCACGCCTCAGGGAGTAGGCGGCATAGGTATAATACGTCTTTCCGGTGAGGGAGCCTGGGATTTAGTAAAGAAAATATTTTGTCCGAAAAAGGAAATGTCCTGGGATGCTATTAAGGGTTTTAATTTACATTACGGCACCATAGAATATGATGGTATTCTTTATGATGAAGTTTTAGTAGCTTTTATGAAACCTGGTTCTTCTTATACCAGGGAGGAGATGTCGGAGATTCAATGTCACGGTGGTTTTGTGGCGGCGGGTCGTATCATAGAGCTGATAATATCCTTAGGCGGTTCTTTAGCGTCGCCTGGGGAATTTACCAAACGGGCTTTTTTAAATGGACGGCTGGATTTATCCCAGGCTGAGGCGGTGATAGAGACCATAGAGGCCAGTGGTGAGCGGGATTTGGATTTTTCTCTCCGGCGTTTAACGGGGAAAAAGGGTGCTGATTTTTTAGCTATCCGCCGTGAGCTGGTGGATTTAATTGCCCGGGCTGAAGCGGCCATAGATTTTCCTGAGGATGAGATAGATGAAGAGATTGTCACGGAGATCACAGCGGCGGCCAAAAGGATTGTGGTAAAATTATCGGAAGAGATCCGCAAGGCTGAGGAAGGTCAAATTTACCGTCAAGGCATAAAAACGGTGATTTTAGGCAGAGCCAACGTAGGTAAATCCAGTTTGTTAAACGCTCTTTTACGGGAGGAGCGGGCCATTGTCACGGATATTCCTGGTACTACCAGAGATACTATAGAGGAAAGAGTAATTCTCAAGGGCATACCCCTAACTATTGTTGATACGGCAGGTATACGTGATACTCAGGATCCCATAGAGAAAATAGGTGTAGATCGGAGCCGGGAGGCGGTGGATAACTGCGATTTGCTTTTAGCGGTATTTGACGCTGCTGAGGGTTTGACCTTAGAGGATCAGGAAATTTTAGCTTATGCCCGTCGCAAGAAGGCGATAGTATTGTTGAACAAGTGTGATATCGCTGCTGCTAATGAGAAACTGGAGGAGGCGTCATCGCCGCTGCCTTATCTTTATATTTCCGCCAAGGAAGGTTTAAATTTAGAGGCTTTAGGTGACCTGGTAGAGAAGATGTTTCTCAGCGGTGCTGTCAGTCAGAGTAATGACGGCTGGGTAGGCAATCTGCGTCACAAGGAGATATTTATTAGGGCAGAGAGTCATTTAAAAGCTGTAATAGAGGCAGGGGAAAGAGGCGTGCCCCTTGATTTTCAGGTCATAGATTTACGCGGTGCTTTAGAGGCTATGGGTGAGATCAACGGTGAGAATATTTCCAGTGAGATAATTAACAGGATATTTGCGGATTTTTGTATTGGGAAGTAAGGGATTATTATGAATACATATGAAGCGGGAAAATACGATATTATTGTAGTAGGCGGTGGTCATGCTGGGGTAGAAGCCTCATTAGCCGCTGCCAGATTAGGGAAAAAGACCTTACTTTTATCCCTTAGTTTGGATCATATTGCTCTCATGCCCTGTAATCCTTCGATTGGCGGTCCTGCCAAGGGTCATGTGGTACGGGAAATAGACGCATTAGGCGGTGAGATGGGCCTCAATATTGACGCCACCCAGATTCAGATACGTATGCTCAACACTTCCAAAGGTCCGGCGGTAAGGGCGCTGCGGGCTCAGGCTGATAAAAAGGCTTATCAGCAGCGTATGACCTTTACCGTGGAGAATCAGGAAAGACTTCAGGTAAAGCAATGTACCGTAGAGGAAATTTTAGTGGAGAATGCCAGGGTAGCTGGGGTGCGCTGTAATAACGGCGCCATTTTCAGAGCCAGAGCTGTTATTTTAACTACCGGCACTTATTTGCGGAGCCGCATTATTTTAGGGGATATCCTGACAGAGGCTGGACCCAATAATCAGCCTACAGGGGCGGCGTTGTCTCCGGCTTTAAAGAATTTAGGTTTAGAGCTATTCCGTTTTAAGACCGGTACTCCTGCCCGGGTTGACAAGCGAACCATTGATTTCAGCAAGACCCAGCCTCAATATGGCAGCAAGGAGCCGTTAGCCTTTTCCTTTATGACTAAAAAAGTGGACAGGCCCATGGTGCCTTGTTATCTTACCTATACTAACCCTAAGACCCACCAGATAATACGGGATCATTTGGATTTAGCTCCGATGTATAGTGGTATTATTGAGGGAGTGGGTGCCAGATATTGTCCTTCTATTGAGGATAAGGTGGTGCGTTTTGCCGACCGTGACGCTCATCAGCTTTTTTTGGAGCCGGAAGGTTTAGAGACTAATGAGATTTATGTGCAAGGCATGTCTACAGGTTTGCCTCTTTTTGTGCAGGAAATGTTTCTGCGGACAATAAAGGGGCTGGAAAAGGTGGAAATAATGCGTCCCGCCTATGCCATTGAGTATGACGGCATTGTTCCCACCCAGTTAAAACCCAATTTAGAGTATCGGGACATAGAAGGTCTTTTTGGTGCCGGTCAGATTAACGGAACTTCCGGCTATGAGGAAGCCGCTGGTCAAGGTTTAATGGCTGGTATAAACGCCGCCTTAAAGTTAGATGATAAAGAACCCTTTATTTTAAGCCGTTCCGATGGTTATATTGGTGTTCTCATTGACGATCTGGTGATGAAGGGTACCAATGAGCCTTATCGTCTTTTTACTTCTCGGGCTGAGTATCGTCTTTTGCTTCGTACTGACAATGCTGACCTGCGCTTAACGGAGAAGGGTCATAAGATAGGTTTGGTAACAGAGGAGCGTTGGCGGATTTTTAATGAGAAGGTAGAGGCGATAGAAGAGGTAAACCAGTGGCTGAGTGATTCTCGTTTTGCCTGTGACGGTTCAGTGGCGGAGTATCTTGCGGCTCAAGGTTCCGCTTCTTTTAGCGGTACTGTAAGCGGTCTTGATTTGCTGAAGCGTCCTGAAGTTTCCCTTGAGGCTTTGACGCGGTTGTCGGGGTGCGAGGAAAAATGGAGCAAGGAAGCTCTTGACCAGGCAGAGCTGGAAATAAAATATGAGGGTTATTTGAAAAAACAGCGGGACCAGGTACGCCGTTTTAATAAAGGAGAAGGCATGGCCATTCCCCAGAGTTTGGACTACGATAAAGTCAAGGGTTTGCGGATAGAGGCTAAGGAGAAGCTAAAAGCTTTGCGTCCCTTTACCATAGGTCAGGCATCCCGTATTTCCGGAGTTTCCCCGGCTGATATTGGTGTAGTTCTCATTTATTTAGAGGAAGAAAGAAGAAGGAATAAAAAAGATGAGTGAATTTAAGGAGACTTTAGCTGCTGTTCTCCCAGGTTTAGGCCTTTCCCTGACAGAGGAACAGTTGGATCAATGCGAAGTCTATTATAAGCTGCTCTATGAGGCTAATAAAAAGATGAATTTAACCACGGTGGACGGAGAAAAGGAAGCGGCTTTGAAGCACTTCGCTGATTCTCTGGCTCTGCTGTCTTTGATGGATATTCCTGAGGGCTCCTCTCTCCTGGATATTGGTACTGGAGCCGGTTTTCCCGGTCTGGCTCTTAAGATCGCCCGTCCTGATCTTCAGATTACTCTTTTAGACTCTCTGGAAAAACGCTGTAAATTTTTGCATACAGTTATTGAGACTCTCGGCCTGACTCAGACAGAGGTTCTTTGGGGACGAGCTGAGGATCTGGCCAGAGATCCCCGTTATCGGGGTACTTTCTCCTGTGCCACCGCCAGAGCCGTGGCTGCACTGCCGGTTTTATTAGAGTATGCTCTGCCCTTCTTATGTATTGGCGGCAAATTTTACGCTTTAAAGGGTAAAGAGGAACCCCTGCCTGCTGAGGCTTTGAGTCTGCTGGCCGGAGAAAAGACCAGGGAAGAGGTTTATACCTTAGACGCCGTTGGTTCAAGGCGGATCTACGAATTTACCAAGCTCGGCGCTACTCCGGAAAAATATCCGCGAAAAGCCGGTAAAGTGACAAAACGTCCCTTGGGAACAAAGTGAAAAATGAGCTAAGACGTCTTCCTTTTCGGCAGAGGCCAATAAGGAAGTATTAGAAAAATACTAAATTAACAGCTGACAAAGGCTGTCGCTAAAGAACAGAGTAACATTTCCCCAGTTAATGTTAGGCCAGCTTTTTCTCTGTCGCCAGCTGCCTTGTGATACTGTAAGGTAATTTTGGCGCTTCAATCGCCTTTAAAAACTCGGCAATATAGTGTCTTTTCCTTCTTTAAAGGCGTAGATATAGATATATAATATCAGTGGCCCAAGCAAATTTTTGCTTGCGGCCATTTTTGTTGCCATAGAGTAAAGAAAAGGCAGGCAGACATGACCTTCCACTCATGCCCCCAGGCCAGCAAATTATTTTTTATGAGGGCAGAGCTTTGCCCCAGGTATATTTTTTCAAGGGTATATTTTATCTGTCTGGCGAGTTTTTCCTTTGTTTTTCAGGTTCCGCCCTGGTCCTACTCTAAGGAGAAAATACCAGGGCAAGTGATTTTTTCTACATGAGTATTTATCATTTATGACAAAAAATATGGGTATAAATTCTTGCCAGCAGCAAGAGTAAGGAATTGATGCTGGCAATGAAAAAGAAGTGAAGTTAGTAAGATTGCCTTTTATCGTGTCGGATGGTATTTATGAGGCTGAGGTAAAAAGATAGTGCTGAGTGAAGCGGCAAAAGTCTGTAATATGTCTATGATTAGAACTGCAAAAATAAAATGTATTTTAAAGAGAATATACATTAGTTAGGCATACTTTTGTGAAATATGAAAAGTTGCAACAGTTAACAAGATGAACATTTTTCTTATTATCTTGAAAAATTTTAAATTTGGTCGTATAATATTTAATGTATAATTTTAACTATCTAATTTAAAAAAGCATTTTTAAGCAAAAAGAACACAAATGATAAATAATAGTAAAAATGTTAAAAGCAAGGAATTTAGCAGAATGGTGTCATTCAAAGGTTATACAGCTGAATTTTGTAAAAAATATAAATTTGAGGCAGTCTTTGGTTTTTTCTTTAGCATACTTCTCTATTCATTGATGATGTCTCAGCAATTAACAAATACATTTGATGGTTTATGGCAGCAGAATTACCATTATGCCGGCACTGTGGAACTAACATCCGGTAGATGGATGTTAATTTTTGTTGATAAACTTGTTATGGGTCTTCATAGTGATCCGATTGCTTCAATTGTAACATTAATACTTTTTATAGTGGGATTTATCCTTGTCTTAGATTTATTTAATATAGAAAAAAAATTATATGGTTCCCTTAGTTTAATCTTATTTATTTCATCCACAGCGATATCAAGCACACTTTCTTACAGATTCACTTCGCTGGGATATGGAATAGCATATTTTTTTGCTGTTTTAAGTGTATATGTAATTGTTAAGTGTAAGAATAAGCTGGCAGCAGTATTGATGGGTGGTATTTTTCTTGGGGCATGCATGTCATGTTATCAGGCTTATATAGCAGTTTTCTGCATAGTATCAATGTTTTATATAATTTTTATATGCAGCAGATCTGATGAGATAAAAACTAAAAATATTTTTTACATTTTGTTGCGGATGGGTTGTTCAGTACTTGTAGGCGCTGTTTTTTATATTGCTTCACTTTTGTTATTTTTAAAGTTTTATCAAACTTCTTTGAGTGGATATAACGGAATCGCTGAAATTTCCCTAGGCGGTATGATAGCAGAATTACCGAAAAATATCATAAGATCATATCAATATTTTGGCGCATATTTTTTTATGGATAAACTGAAAATTAACTGTATTCAACCTGTTGTTTGGTTGTTGCTTCTATTTTTTTTAATTTTAATTATTATTATTGCGGTAAAAATATGGAAGACTAAAAAACAAAGGCTTGTGCTTTTTTTATGTGCGATTTTAGCAATACCTATAGCTAGTACTGCGTATTTATTGATTGCCGGAAATAAGTTAGAGTTACATATGACAGCTGGTCTTGCCATGTTTATGTCGCTCATAGTTATAGTTGGTTTTTCTATCTCTAATAGAAGGCGTTATATACAAAATATTTGTGTGTTATTATGTATGATACTGATTTATGGTAATGTAATGCAAGTATGGTTTGACCAGGAAGCCATGTATGAAGGTGAAAATGCCTGCGAAACAATGATTACTCAGATTATAAGTGATTTGCAGGATGAAGGTTTGCTGGCGTCAAATTATGATTATTGCTTTGTAGGTGTGCCTTCAGAAAATTCGTTTTTCTCTGTGAGCGATGTTTATTATTACGCAAATGGCTACGCCCAAATGGGTAATTTCTGGGTAGATGGAGGCTGCTGTCAGATGTCATATAATGGGTTGATTAATGAACGTATGGGTTTTGAACTGCCTATATCTCATTTAAATTACGAAACCATTGCCGAAAAAATAAATTTTTCAGAAATGCCCATATTTCCGGAGAATGGATATATGGCATTAGCAGACGGTCATACTGTAGTCATAAAGGTAAGTGAATATAAGGAATATACAGGAGATTCAAAATATGTTTTTGATTAACAGGTTCCAATTTTAAGTGTGAAATCATAGCTGCAATTAGAGCTTGATAGATGCAAACCCTATTGCGTCTGATTTGAGAGGAATTAGATGGTCATTGAAATGAAGAGAGGATTATTATCTGTTATTATTCCTTCATATAATGAAGATGAAAATATATTGAAAGCGATATTTTTCATTAAAAATGTATTGGAGAAGAATAGTATACCCTTTGAATTATTGTTTGTTGATGATGGTTCAAAAGATAGAACCTGGGATATCATTACATTAGCATCTGAAACCGAGCCGTTTATTCGTGGCATTCGATTTTCCAAAAATTTTGGTAAGGAAGCTGCGATTATGGCGGGATTAACAGCAGCTATCGGTGATTGTTGTGTAGTGATTGATTGTGATATGCAGCACCCACCGGAAAAAATAATTGAGATGTATCAGCTATGGGAGCAAGGATACGAAATTGTTGAAGGACAAAAAAACAAACGCGGTAAAGAAAGTAAATTACATACGTTTGCGGCAAAATTGTTTTATTCAATTATAAGTACAGTAACTAGATGTAATATGGAAAACACCTCTGACTTTAAACTCTTAGATAGAAAAGCTGTAAATGTGTTAATCAACATGGGAGAAAGGAATGGGTTCTTTCGAGGGCTTTCTTCTTGGATTGGTTTCAACACTGTTAGCATTAAGTTTGATGTTCAAGAAAGAACGGGAGGGACGTCAAAGTGGTCAACATTGGCGCTTGCCAAATATGCGGTTAGTAATATTGCTTCCTTTTCAGCCGCGCCTATGCAGATTGTCACTGTGCTTGGTGTAATTATGCTTATAGTCTCTATATTGTTTGGTGGAATTGCCTTAATTCAAAAAGCTTGTGGGCAAGCATTAGAAGGATTTACCACTGTAATTCTAATCCAGTTGTTTTCCAGCAGTATTGTAATGATCAGTTTGGGTGTTATTGGATATTATATCGCTAGGATTTATGAAGAAATAAAAGGAAGGCCAAGGTATATTATTACGGCTACTTGTGGAGATAAAGTGAATGAAGCAACGGATCAGCAGATACATTGATCATTCTTTTTGGAAGTTCATGGTGGTTGGTTTTGTTAACACCATATTTGGAACAGCGATAATGTTCATATTCTACAATGTTTTTCATTTAGGATATTGGCTATCTTCTGCTTCCAATTATTTTTTTGGTAGTATACTTAGTTATATACTAAATCGTATTTTTACTTTTCAGGATAATACTTCAGCATTGAAAACACTGCCTCGTTTCATTATTAACATTATTTGTTGTTACATATTAGCTTATAGCATAGCGAAGCCGGTTGTTATTTATTTTCTTTCAGATTATTTACCAAAAGTCCAAGAAAACGTTGCTATGTTAGTGGCCATGTTTATGTTTGTTGGATTAAATTATTTAGGTCAAAGATTTTATGTGTTCAAGGGCAAGGTTAGAGAAAAAACTAAGTAAACAGGCTGACTGTACAATATTTGAAATCACAGCCGTTCAAACAAAAAATTAAAAATAACATATAATAAAAAGTCCCCTTGTCACCACATGGATAAAAGGCTCGTTTATGGAAACTGTATTATATTCTTTTCATATCATATAAGCCGATCCTAACGCTGGCGGGAATTAAAATTTCAAGCTTGAAACTGGCAATTTATACCTTAAAATGGCTCTGGTCCTACTCTAAGGAGAAAATATCCGGTAAGAAGTTGTACCTGAACCATTGCTGGTTCAAGGCGTCTGCAAGAATTCATCAAGCTCTGTGTCACTAAGGCGCTGCCTCCTTGTAAAGGGAAAAAGTTTAAAGATAATAGATAGTAAAAGACACCCAAAGGGTGCCTTTTTTGTTTATCCTGACGACTATCTTATTTAGTTACCCAGCTGTTTTGTCTTAGTCCCCTGCCCCGCTGTTTTCTCTTTATTTTAAGAGTCAGGCTGTTTTGGCCGTGGTGGGAAAATGGCCTTTGACGGCTGGGTATTTGTTGGTATCAGGAGATAGGAGCCGATGATGAGAATTTTCAGGAGGAGGAAAAGAGCATGCTGTTTCATGACAACACAGGTTAAATTGCGGAAGGCGTCTGCTCCTAATAGGCTGGTGTCGGGCTTTGTTTTTTCATTCTTTTTTTAGTTTTCGGTATTGCCTGGCTAAGGTTAGGGTTATAAAGACGTATACTAAGGTCAAGATAGTGAAGATAAGTATAAGGATGCTGTTTTGCTGAATCAGGCTATAGACCAGCTGGGGTATGATGAGACAGGCAAATATCGCGATAAGCGGCAGAATTTTGCCTTTGTATATTCGTTCCAGCATCTGATTTTTTGAGTTTTGGTCACAAAATATACTTTCTGTTGCCGCTGTTTCAGAGGCAGGTTTCCGAAAATAGCTGTAACCCATATAATCCTGAATGTATTCCCAGCCGCAGTCGTTAAATAGTTTTACGTACTCCTCCTTATGAGCGATACCTTCTTGATTATAATCCAGCTGATAGATAATGTCTTCTGGCTGGCATTTCTCGAAATGATACTGGCAGAGTCCTGTGACTTTTACCAACTTCCAGCCGTCTTTATGCATTTCCTGAAGATAGGTTTCTTCCTTTTCGTACTCGAATATAGTAAAAAATTTCCGTGTTTTTTTAGTTTCCATTTATATCTCCTCCCGGGCGATTCGATACAGATTCTCGATGCGCTGTAATTCCAGTTCCAGCACCTCTAAGCCTAAAGGGGTGATTTGATAGATCTTTCGTTTTTCTTCTTCTTTAATGAAGCTGATCAACCCATCCTTTTCCATTTTTCCCAAACTTCCGTACATGGTACCTGGGGCGAGTTTTATAGCACCCTTTGTCAGCTTCGCTACTTTTTGTACAATCCCATAGCCGTGGTTGGGTTTTTTCAGACAGAGCAAGATATAAAAGGCCGTTTCTGTCATGGGAACATAGACTTTTTTTATATGTTTATCCAGTGGTCTCACCTACTTCTATCATACTGCGATATATCGTACTGCTATATAATATATCGTAGTTCGATATATTTGTCAAGGGAGAATTATTGGTCTTACTGTCACCGCCCTGTACCCTGTCGCCGCCCTGTAACTTGTCACCACCTCTGTATCTTATCACCGCCCTGTACCCTGTCGCCGCCCTGTGCCCTGTGCCGCCTCGGTGTCTTGTCACCTCCCTGTACCTTGCACCGCCCTGTGTTCTGTAATTTTTATTATTGATAAATTCCCCTGGTATTTTTTACTTTAGTCTGTTATTTTTTAGATAACTTACCCAGCGTTAAAATAGGCTATTTTTTTACTGCTAAAAAATTTTTTATACATTCTTTTTGCCTATTAACATTTTAAAACGTTTGTTCTTTAAGAAGAGTGCTTTTTTTTACTCAGTATTTATGTTATAATATATCCTAGTTTATAGTTGCTGTTGAGTTTTTTCGGCAGATGGTGATAAGCTTGGATCAACCAGAGGGAAATGAGGCTTAGAAATGGGAAAAGTAATAGTTATTGCCAATCAGAAAGGCGGCGTAGGCAAAACCACTACAGCGGTAAATCTAAGTGCTTATTTAGGTTTAAAAGGCAAGAAAACTTTATTGATAGATATTGATCCCCAGGGCAATGCCACAGGTGGTGTAGGGGTAGATCGTGGTGTTTTAGAGAATTGTTTATATGACGCCATAATTAATGATGTACCCTTAGGGGCGTTGATCATCAAGACAGAATTCAAGAATCTTGATTTAGTACCTTCTTCCCGTCAGTTAGGTGGTGCTGAGATAGAGTTGGTAGATGAGATTGACAGGGAACGTCGTTTATCTCGTCAGATAGAGAAGATACGGGCCAAGTATGATTATATAGTGATAGATGCTCCGCCGGCCTTAGGTCTTTTAACTCTTAACGCCTTAAACGCGGCGGATTCTCTGATAATTCCCTTACAATGTGAGTATTATGCATTAGAGGGTTTAAGGGACATCACCAACACCTTCCAGCTGGTAAAAACGCACATGAATCCGAAGTTAGAGTTAGAAGGCATACTTTTGACCATGTATGACGGCCGCACGAATTTAGCGCAGGAGGTAGCTGAGGAAGTAAGGAGTCATTTTAAGTCTAAAGTATTCAAGACGGTTATTCCGCGGACGGTACGTCTTTCCGAGGCGCCCAGTTATGGTATGCCCATAGCGGCTTACGATCCCAAGTCTAAGGGAGCCGAGGTATATGAAGCCTTAGCTATGGAGGTTATAAAGAATGGCAAAAAAGCAAAGTAAAGGTGGTTTAGGCAAGGGCTTAGGGGCATTGATACCCGAGGCGTCGGAAGATTTTATAATGGATAATATTTCCCGGAGCCAGTCAGGTTCAGAGGGAGAAGGTAAAATATTGGAGGTTCCCATAGAGGAGATTAAGGCAGGTACTTCTCAGCCTCGCAGGCATTTTGATCCTGAGGCTATTGCTGAATTAGCGGTTTCCATTAAGGGACATGGTTTGATTCAGCCTTTGACGGTACGCCGTCTTGAGTCAGGTGCTTATGAGCTTATAGCTGGGGAAAGGCGTCTTAGAGCCGGGAAAGAGGCTGGTTTAAGCAAGATACCGGTAATAGTTATTGAGGCGGATGACAGCAAAGCGGCGGAGTTAAGTCTGATAGAGAATCTGCAGCGAGAGGATTTAAGTCCATTAGAAGAGGCTGCGGCATTTAGTCGGATGTTAGAGGAATATGATTACAGTCAGGAGACTTTAGGCGAGATCATAGGTAAAAGCCGCAGTTATATAAGTAACAGTTTGCGGTTATTGAATCTTACGCCGGCGGAGACGGAAGCCCTGGCAGCTGGTATCATCACATCTGGTCACGCCAGGTCTCTGTTAAGTGTTAAGGAAGCAGAGAGCCGATGTTTTTTACTGGAGGAAATAGAGAAGAAGAATTTATCCGTACGTCAGACTGAGGATTTAGCCAGGCGTTTAAATTCGGTATCAGAGGAGAAAAGGACGGTTGTCAAGAGGCAGACCAGAAGGACTTCCTCGTTTCAGCGGGAGATGGAGGAAAGGTTGCGTCGTCGTTTTGGTACTAAGGTAAAAATCAAGAACAGAGCTTATGGCGGCTGTATTGAGATAGATTATTACAGTGACGAGGATTTAAACAGAATTTTAGATTTGGTAATAGAGGAAGAAGCTTCCTTAGTAAAGGAATAAAAAAGAGCGGCTCCACCGCTCTTTTTTATTGTCGCCATGGATAGGCATAATGAGGTTTTTTTCGGCATATAGTCCTTTTAAGGAGCGCTAAAGGGAAGTATTTTCCGTGGAATCCTTGCTTTTTTCTGGCTAATGAAGTTTAGTTATAGTCAGAGCAGGCCAAAAGTAATGTTTCACGTGAAACAAGGGGAAAATTTTAGGGCAAGAATAGGAAATATTAAATATTATTTTGCCAAAGTTCAGATAAATAGGTAAATAGTAAAGATTACCATAATACAATTAGTTATATTTTCATAAGGAAATGTTTCACGTGAAACGGTGAGATAGGTAATAAAATAACAGGCGCTATGGGAGATTGAGGCAAGAAGCATCCTTGACCGGGGAAAAATATAAATTGTTTTGTTTCACGTGAAGCAAAAAGATTTCCATAGGAGTAAATAACTTAGGCTTAGCTCTGTAAAAAGCGAGCTATAGCAGCAGAGTAACTGTGGCTTGTCAAATTTTATAGAGCAAAAGTATAAACAGTCAGAATTTTAGGATAAACACTCAGTTTTGAGGTCTCTATATTGCAGGGTTATAAGAGCTGCTGAGAAAAAGAAAGCTCACAACAGCGGGAGGAAGTTTTATGATTTATTTTGACAACGCCGCCACGTCCTATCCTAAGCCCCGCCGTGTTTATGAGGAGATGGAAAACGCGTTAATTAATTATGGCGGCAATCCGGGACGGGGAAGTTATCCCCTAGCTTATAACACGGCCAAATATTTATATGAAACAAGAGCCAGGGTACGGGATTTTTTAGGAGCGGAGCGGAGTTCCCAAATAATTTTTACCCTTAACGCCACAGAAAGCGCTAACATCGTGCTCCGGGGCTATCTGCGTCCAGGAGACAAAGTAGTATATTTTTCTTCGGAGCACAACGCGAATTTCCGTCCTCTGAAAGCCTTAGAATTAAAGGGAATTAAGCTCGTTAGGGTAAAAGTATGGGAAGATGATGAAAAAACCGTTTCTGAGCTTCTCAGGGCTTTGGCTGAAAAAGTCCGATTAGTAACGGCTTGTTACGGCTCTAATGTCAGCGGTAAGATATTGCCCTTAGCCAAGATAGTGTCAGCGGCTCATAGTCATGGTGCTGCTGTCTACAGTGATATGGCGCAGACAGCGGGATTTTTACCAATAAATTTAACATCCCTTGATGTGGATTTCGCGGCTTTTGCTGGTCATAAGAGCCTTTTTGGTCCCGCCGGCACCGGGATATTATATGTTAAGGAGGAAGGTCTGTTAGAACCTTTAAAAACTGGCGGTACCGGCAGTCAGTCCCAAAGTCCTTATCAGCCTAAAAACTATCCTGATGCCTTGGAAAGCGGTACTCTTAATATTTCCGGCATTGGTGGTTTGGGAGCAGGTATAAGTTTTTTAGAGGATTATGGCATGGAAAAAGTTTTTAGTCACGAAACAGAGCTGACTAATTATTTTTTAAAGTCATTAAGTTCATTAAAGAATGTCACAGTTTATGCTCCCGAAGACGGAGGTCTCCGCTTGCCAGTAATTTCCCTTAATGTCCAGGGTTATTCCCCGGAGGAAGTTGGCAGGATCCTCTATGAGCAAGGTGAAATCGCGGTTCGCACAGGACTTCATTGTGCTCCCGAAACCCACCGCACCATAGGCACATACCCTCAGGGCACGGTACGATTTAGCTTTGGCCTTTTTAACACCATGGCTCAGGTCACCAGAGCTTTAGAGATTTTAGATGGACTTAAAGTTAAAAATTAAAGTCTCCTTTCAGGGGGGAAACTGTGGTCAAGATGGTTTTTCCTCCTTTTAATGGCGGCGTGGTTTAATGCCAGGCCGTCTTTTTTAGTTAATATTCCTTCTCACTTCTCCGGCGCCTTTTTCCGCCTGATTGTTAATGAAAGGTGTTACTGTTTGTTTTTTGTCTCGCTATGGCAGGGAGCTGGTACTGTTTCTGTTTAAGGGAGCATATTTTTTCGCCTTCTCAGGGAAAACTTTCTACTGACTATGCTGTTTTTTAGTCAGCACCTGTTTCCCCAGTCATCAGGGGTATTTTTTTACTGGCTATACCCCTGTTTTGCTTTGTCCCTTTTTCTGTTATTTATATCTCTCGCTCACTAAGCGACGTCCTAATCTTAGGCAACAATTATTTTCCTTGTTCTGGTCAGTCACTTAGAGTATTATTTAGCGTTAATAATTATCAGAGCAGTCGTCAGCGGCGTAAAATATCTTCTGAAGCTCGTTGAAGACTTGATAGGCAAAGAAGCCGCCGGGTCAATAGAAGCGTATGAGTATCAGCTAAGCAGTAAAGGCGTGTAAAAAGGTGGTTCCAAGGATTATGCCTGAGTACCCATCCACTAATGGGCCTTAAAAGGCTGTAAAAAAGGATTCCTCGCCAGGAATCCTTTTCTTTCTTTACTAATTGTTTCTTTATCTTGATAAGTTTATTAGTTCAGCGGTTAAGAGAAGGTGATGACTCACCTATTTCTTTATTTATTCTTGAGCTGGCAGATTAAATCCCCTAATTCTTCCATGGTATCTACAATATAGGCGGGCTGGGAGGATTCTAACTGGCGGCGTGTTTCTACTCCCCAGGTTACGCCGATACTGGTGACTCCGGCGCCGGCGGCGGCCAGAATATCATATTGAGTATCCCCTACCATTAGGCATTCCCCTGGTTCTCTTCCTAATTTATCCAGGGCGTATTCCACTGGTTCCGGGTGTGGTTTATGGTGTATGGTTTTATCATTAGTGACCAGGATATCGAAGGTATCCTGAGCTTTTAGGACTTCCAGGTTATGAGCCAAGCTGGTACCGCGTTTAGAGGTGACAACACCGGTGAGAAAATCTTCCTTTTTCAGTCTTTGCAGTAAGGTTTTAGTTTCTGGGAAGAATTGTATCATACAGGCGCCGTGCTCCGGAAATTCCCGGAAATAGGCGTTAACAAATTCGGCGCTTTTTTCCGGTCCCACTAATATATTTCCCATTTCTGCCAGAGGCTGACCTATGAGGGCGGTAGCTTTTTCCAGGGGGAAGTTTAGTTTTGTAGTAGCCAGCATGGCTTTTAGTGTAGCGGTAATGCCGGGGATAGTATTGGCTAAAGTGCCGTCGAAGTCAAATAGTACAGTATCTATCGCCATTTTTTACTCCTTCTTTTTTGCCAGGGACTCATTGACAATCTGGCGTATTTCCCTGAGGGACAGTCCAGTTTCCTTGCTTATTTTCGCCAAATCTTCATACTCAGGCTTAATCTTTTCCACATTCCAGCCAGTAGCTATTTTGCAGTTTATTTTTCCCAAATCGGTGTCTATGACTATATTTTTTCTTTGCATGATTTGGCGTTCAACTTTTTGACAGATCAGACCCAAGGTAGTGGTATGCTGAAAAACACATTGAGTAAGGTTTTTTAAGTTTTCCGCCTTAGTTAGAATGGTGATTTTTTGTCCGGGGCGATTTTTTTTCATTTGTACCGGAGTTATATACATATCTATTGCTCCGGCCTGAAACACTTTATGCCAGAGTGCTCCCAAATCTTCGCCGGACATATCGTCAACAGTAGTTTCCAGGCGGTAAATACTGTTTTCCTCTTCTTTTGAGGTGCCCAGGAAACAGCGGAGGATATTGGGTCTTTTTCTTTCCCCATCGCCGGCGCCAACGCCGATTTTTTTTAGCTGCATGGGCGGAGCAGGTGCGAAAATGGCATTATGTGCTTTTAGCAGAGCCAGGCCGGTAGGTGTAATAGTTTCTTTATCTTCCGTTATACCGTAGAGAGAGGTATTTTCCAGGAGCATATTCAAAGCCGGCGCCGGATGCGGCATAAGGCCGTGGCAGCCTTGGGAGAGACCGTTGCCGACAGGCAGGTCAGAGCAGTAAATCTTTTCTATTTTCAGGTCAGCCATGAGGAGGCAAACTGCGGTGATATCCAAAATAGTATCATCGGCACCTACCTCATGAAAATGGACTTCTTCTTCTTTGATACCATGGGCTTTACTTTCAGCCTGAGCCAGGAGTTTAAAAGTTTCTCTGATTTTAGCGCTGACTTTTGGCGGATAGTTAGCGGCAGCGATAATTTTTTCAATATCCGACAGATTGCGCTGCGGTTGATGTGTTTGGATATTATAGCCGACGGTTCTGGCTCTGAAGGCTTGTTTTTTGGTTTCCCGGTTATACCACTGCCAGTTTTTTAGAGGCAGTTTTTTTAGTTCTTCAAGGAGAAAACTTTCCTTTTCCGGGCAGATATCCAGTAAAGCGGCGGTCAGCATATCGCCGCTGACACCGCCGATAATATCCCAGTATATTATATTCATTGATTATTCTCCTTTTCTCTGTCGAAGCTGCCGCTGGAAAAGGGACGCAGATCCAGGGCCACATTGTTAAAGCCTCTGAGGGCCAGCGCCTGGAGAAGTTCTTCTCTTCTTTCCATGATATTTTGCATATCATGGGCAGTTGCTTCTATGCGGGCGCTGTTTTCGCCGTTCCAGCGCAGACGAAAATCATCCTGGCAGATCAATTTTAAAATTGCCTCACCTTCATCTATTTTTTTAATATCTTTTTCCGTGATATTTCTTTTCATATCGTAGGGAAATCTTGTTAGGAGGCAGGGAGAAGCTGGTTTTTGCCAAATAGGCAGAGTTAATTCTTTGGCGTATTGCCGAACATTTGTTTTTGTAAAACCGCAGAGCAGTAAAGGACTCTTTATCTTTTCTTCTTTAAGGGCGGTTAAACCTGGTCGATATTCTTTGCTGTCATCGGTGATAGAGCCATCGTAAATTTCTGTGCAGTCATTTTCCGCGGCGGTTTTTTTTATGATTTGGAGCATCTTTTTTTTACAGAAGTAGCACCGCTGCCGGGAGTTATTTTTCACTTGTGGCAGTGAGAGTATATTTGTTGAGACGACCACTATTTTTAAGTGGTGCTCCCTGGCGAAGGTCAGAGCTTTTTCAATTTCTTTTTTTCTTTGGCAGCCTGTTTCCACCAGTATGCCCAGGGCGTCGCCGTTTCTTAGTTTAGCGGCGAGATAAAGGAGGAGAGAACTGTCTATGCCGCCGGAATAGGCAATAGCTGGTGTATTGCCTTGGAGCAGAAGGTTATTGAGTTGTTCTTTTTTTTGTTTTAAAGTTTTCATACTCTCATGGTACTCTATAAAGAGAGATTTTTCAACCATGAATTATTATGTTATAATGGAAAGAGAATAAAAAATTAAGAGATTTATGGTATATTTATAGTACAGTGGAGAAGGCAGTAATAAAGGAGAAATTTCATGTATATTGCTGATTTGCATATTCATTCCAAATACTCTCGTGCTACCAGTAAAGATTTAGATCCCAGTCATCTTGATTTATGGTCTCGTTATAAAGGTATTGGTTTGGTAGGAACAGGGGATTTTACTCATGGTTTATGGCGTCAGGAGCTGAGGCGTGATTTAGTACGTGATGAGAGTGGATTTTATAGTCTCAGGAGGGATTCAAGGATAGAATCTACCGTATCAGGTGATGATATAGAGCCGCGTTTTGTAGTAAGCGGTGAGATAAGTTCCATTTACAAGAAGAATGGCAAAACCAGGAAGGTACATAATGTTATATTGCTCCCGGATTTAGAATGCGCTGATCTTTTAAGCCGCAGATTAGAGGCCATAGGCAATATACATTCAGATGGCCGTCCTATTCTTGGTTTAGACTGTCGTGATTTGTTAGAGCTTACCTTAGAGACTTGTCCTGAGGCGTTGTTTATTCCGGCTCATATTTGGACGCCTCATTTTTCTCTTTTTGGTGCTTTTTCCGGTTTTGATAGTATAGAGGAGTGTTTTCAGGATTTAACTCCTTATATTCACTGTGTGGAGACAGGTCTTTCTTCTGATCCGCCGATGAACTGGCGTGTTTCAGCTCTGGACAGGTTTACCTTGATTTCTAATTCCGATGCTCATTCACCTGGCAAGTTAGGCCGGGAGGCTAACATTTTAGAGGGTGAGATGAGTTACAGCTCTTTGGTTGAAGCCATAGTCACAGGCCGAGGTTTTGGCGGTACTTTGGAATTTTTTCCCGAGGAGGGTAAGTATCATTGGGACGGACATCGGAATTGTGGTTGTCGTTTAAGTCCTGAGGAGACGTTATCTTTAGGCGGCATCTGTCCTTACTGCGGCAAGAAAATAACCATAGGTGTGGAGCATCGTGTAGAAGAGCTGGCGGACAGGCCTCGTGGTTATCGTCCTGGCGGCGCCAAGGATTTTAGTAGTTTGATACCATTGCCTGAGATAATAGGCGCAGTCAATGGTGTTTCTGCCGCCAGTAAAAAGAGCCAGCAAAAGTATTTGGCTTTATTAGGGTCCTTAGGTTCAGAATTTTATATTTTACGTCAGGCGCCCATAGAGGATATAGCGCGGCTTGGTGGTTCATGTTTAGCCGAAGGCATAGCCAGGTTAAGACGGGGAGAGGTAAAATTAATACCTGGTTATGACGGGGAATATGGCAAGATATCTCTTTTCACGCCCCAGGAATTGGAGGAGCTTCGAGGGGAGCAGACTCTTTTTGCCGTGGCATGGGAAGGAGAAGGAAAGAAAGAGCCGCCTAAGTTTGGCAAAAAAGAGTCAAAAGCCAGTCGTTCTTCTTCAGGGGCCGGAGGGTCTGAGTTCTTAAACCGGGAGCAGGAAAAGGCGGTAAAGAGCCAAGGCAGATCGATAGCGGTTATAGCTGGTCCTGGCACAGGCAAGACCAAAACTTTGGTAGAGCGAATACTATATCTTATTAAGGTGAGAGGAGTATCTCCCAGGGAGATCACGGCGGTGACCTTCACCAATCAGGCGGCGGCGGAAATGAAAGCCCGTCTTGCTTTAGGTTTAGGCGGCAAAAAGGGTATTAAGGGTATAACGGTAGGTACTTTTCACGCTGTGGCTTTAAATCTCATACCGCCGAAACATTTAGCTGATGACAGTGAGATCGCAGAAATTTTAGAGAGGATACAGTCTAAGTACGGCGAGGTAAAAAAGGCCAGGGAAAAGATATCCCGAATCAAGAATGGTTTAGCCTGGGAGGACTCTGATCTTCCCCGGGAGTTATATGATGCCTATAATGAGGAGCTATTAAAGAATAAAGCCCGGGATTTAGACGATATATTGTTAGAAGCATTGTCAGTGGAGACTATCGGCCGTGATAATTTTCATTATTTATTAGTAGATGAATTTCAGGATATAAATCCTCTCCAGCATGATTTGGTAAAGAAATGGAGTGATAGCGGCAATCTATTTGTCATTGGTGATCCGGATCAGGCTATTTATGGTTTCCGTGGCGCGGATTCTCGTTGTTTTGCCAAGTTACGCTCCTGGCGTGATGATTTAGAGGTTATTTCCCTGGTCAAGAATTATCGTTCCACACCGGAGATAATCAGGTCAGGGTTAAAGGTCATAAATAATAATCCTGGCGGAGCACGATGTCTGGAGTCGGTAACCGCCGGAGGCTCAGTGCCCCGATGTGGTATTGCCTCATCGCTTTACAGTGAGTCTTTATGGCTGGCCAGTGAGATAAACCGTCTTACCGGCGGCATAGATATGTTGTCGGCGGAGGTTTTAGGCCATAATAATGATAAGGTTAGATCCTTCAGTGATATAGCGGTGCTTTGCCGGACCAGAAGTCAGTTAAGGGTTATTGAGGATTGTTTTTCACGTCAAGGGATTCCCTGTGTTATTATTGGTCGTGATGATTATTTAGAGTCTGATTCGGTTCGTGGTTGTCTTAGTTTTTTCCGGAGTCTTCTTTGGCCGGAAGACATTCAGTCTTTAAAGACGGCTTTATCATTGCTTTGGGATTTTCCAGAGGATATGCGTTCCAAGGCGGCGTTGGTTTATGGCAGATTATCCAAGCCTGATGTAGAGATTTTGCGGGAGAGTTTAGGTTCTTTTGGACTGTGGGAGTTATGGTATCAGGCTATTGCCGCCTGGGGAGATAGTGTTAGAAGAGAGAAACCTCAAATTTTATTGGAGCAGTGGCTTTCCCTTTACGGTGGTGGTGATGAAATGACAAAAGCCCTTCACACAGCGGTATTTTATGATAAAATGGCGGATTTTTTGACTGCCTTAACTTTAGGTAGTGAAGGTGATATACATCGGGCGTCCCGCCGTGATTATTCTGGTGGTGCTGTAAGGCTATCGACTCTCCATGGCGCCAAGGGATTAGAATTTCCCGTCGTTTTTGTAGCAGGTTTAGGCCATGGCATTTTTCCGCCCTCCCAGACAGACTGCGGTCAGTTAGAGGAGGAACGTCGTTTATTTTTTGTAGGTTTGACCAGAGCCAAGGAGGAACTTATCATCACAGGGGAAGATTCCTGTTTTATAAAGGAAGTATCTTCTGTTTGCCAAAGTTTTCCGATAAAATCACTTAGGCCTAAAAAGGATTACACTCAGGGCAGTCTTTTTTGAGCTTTTTAGGTAAGACAGTTAAAGTTTGAGCGGGTAAATAATTGATTATATTGAAGAGAAAAAGACAGAGGCCTAAAGAAGGCTGTCTGTCTTTTTAGTTTATTATTGTTATAGGGGAGCATTATTTGCCAGAGTATTTTTAATGCTGGCGGTGAAAGCTGAGACCATTTTTCTGGAGGTTATGGTAAGAGAAGGATTCTTTGTGCTCCCGAGATATGTTTTGGTAATATAAGTGTTATTTATGCTCCCGAGAGGAGTTTTGGTCTGTGTGATTAAAATCAGGGAAATATCCTGAAGTTAATAGTGCTGTTTTTGTTTTCCCTGGACATAACTGCTATTGATTCCTGGTTAGGGAGGCCATGATTTCTTTTTTGCCGCCGGGTTATTTGTCTGATATGGGAGCGTAAACCTATGTTTATCAAGTCACAGGTATTTTTGTTTTCCCAGGTTGATGCCGCTTACTTTGATCAATCAAGACTATTGTAAAGGGACAAAGTATTACTTTTGTTGGTTTTTAAAGGAAGCCTCTAAAGCGAGGAGGTATTTTTTTATGGCCAGACCGCCGCCGTAGCCTACGAGACTGCCGTTTTTGCCTATAACCCGGTGGCAGGGTACTATTATCATCAGGGGATTACGGTGATTAGCGCCGCCTACTCCCCGGCAGCTTTTTGGTTTGCCGATGGCGGCGGCGATATCGCTGTAGGCTCTTGTTTCGCCGTAGGGTATTTCCCTTAAAGCTTGCCAAACCTGGAGCTGGAAGTCGGTGCCTTTAAGGGAGAGCGGCAGCTGAAAATATTGTCTTTTCCCCAGAAAATATTGATTTAGCTGTTCAGCACAGTCATCTAAGAGAGGAGATTTTTTTTCTTTTCCCTCTGGTTTAGACTGTTTTTCCCGCAGAAAAATTTGACAAATACCTTTTTGATCAGCGGCTATACCCAGTTCTCCTATAGGGGAGGGATAATAATAATAGGTGATTTTTTCCTCTTCCATAAAGGTTCTCCTTTCAGTTAAGGGAGGGTGCTCTTTTTTTAGGGTGGTAAAAATTTGTGTCTAAGGGTTATGATTTTAGGGTAAGTCAGAAAAATTTTAGCGAAAAGGCCTTTGTTTTTTTCTTTATTTTTGTTATAATAATAATGTTGAGTTGCAATACGCGTAAGTCCAAACAGGGCTTACGCGTTTTTTTATTTTTTAAAAAATAGGAATCAGGTGATTAAATGTTAAAAAAGGAAAAGTCATTAATGTTGAGTATTTTATCTCTTTCCACTCTTACGGTAATGGCTGGTGCCGCTGTAGTCCCGGCTTTAGGGATAATTAAGGCTCATTTCAGCGAAGCTGCCCTATGTTGGTACAAATGATAATTAGTATGCCGGCGTTATTTATTATAATTACAGACATAATTTTTCCTGTCTTGTGCCGCAATTTTGGTACAAAAACTCTGGTTTGCGCAGGCTTGATTTTATATACGGCTGGTGGTTGTCTGGCTGGTGTTTTTGATAATATTTATTTATTGTTAGGAGCCAGAGCCTTGGTAGGTATAGGGGTAGGGCTGATCATGCCTTTATCCACTGGTCTTTTAAGCTATTATTTTTCTCCTCAGGACAGAGAGAGGCTGATGGGTTATTCCTCTGCCATGAACCAGTTAGGTGGTGTGATAGCTACATTATTATCGGGTATTTTGGCGTCGGCTATTTCTTGGCGCGCCAGTTTTCTCGTATATCTTTTAGGTTTTTTTAGTTTTATTCTTTGTGCTATATTTTTACCTAATGAGAGAATTCAATCTGGTGAGGAGCGTGTACCGAGCCATGTTGTTAAGGATAATTATGTATATATTTTAGCTATGTTTCTTTTGATGGTGATTTTTTTATTTATCCTGTGGATTTTGCTATGGAAATCAAGGCGGAGGGTATTATACCTCCAGGCGCTATAGCGGTTATCATGGCCTTTACAGATGGTGTTGCTTTTTTAGGTGGTCTTTTTTTTGTTAGATTCAAGCTTATATTAGGGGCTAAAATTAAATATTTAGCGCCATGTCTTTTTTTTTATTGGTTATATTTTTTTAGGATTTATTCAGGGCTGGTCAGGTGCATTGATTGGTTCTGTTTGCGTAGGTATGGCTAATGGTGCTGGCATACCCTATATAATTGCGGAGGTTACCAAGAAGAACGGGAGGAGTGCTGGGGTTACGGTTATGCCCTTTATTTCGGCGGCTTTATATTTAGGTCAGTTTTTCACTCCGCTTTTCCTTGCTTTGATAAGGATTTTTTGT